>CAZQUT010000049.1:0-7271 GCA_964596555.1 uncultured Thermotogae bacterium | reverse complement strand
TCGGAATCAAGAAAGGAGCCTAGAGAATTGCATAAGCTGATTATTGTTGAATCACCGACCAAGGCGCGGACGATTGGCCAGTACTTGGGCAAAGCCTACAAGGTCCTCTCGTCGCAGGGGCACGTGCGCGATCTGCCGCGGAATGACCTGGGAGTGGACATAGAGAACGGATTTGAACCGAAGTTTGAGACGAAGCGCACAAAGCTCGTGAAGGAACTGCGTGACGCAGCAAAGGGCGCAGAGATGGTCTACCTGGCGACTGACCATGATCGCGAGGGCGAAGCGATTGCCTACGACCTGTACACGATCCTTAAGAGGATCATCAAGGATGATAACGCATTCTCCCGGCCGATATTTAATGAGATCACCAAGCCTGTTATTCTGGAGGCGCTTTCATCACCGACGCAGATTAATATGAACCGTGTGGAAGCGCAGCGCACTCGGCGTATTCTTGATCGCCTCGTTGGCTACCAAGTGAGTCCCATCCTCTCTATGGCGCTTGCAGGGAACAGATTCGAGGGGCTGTCCGCCGGGCGTGTGCAATCCGTCGCGCTCCGTTTCCTGTGTGATCGTGAGGGAGATATTGCTCGATTTGTCCCCACGGAGTACTGGGAGATCGAGGTGCTGCTGAGAAACGGGGAACCGTTCAGTGCAAAGCTCACCAAGAAGGGCGGCAAGAAGCTCGTCATCCACAGTAAGAGTGAGGCGCAAGCGGTGATTGACGCACTGCACGCAGCGAAGATCAGCGTCGCGTCACTCGAGGAGAAGAAGCGTCACCGCCAGCCATCGCCTCCGTTCATCACAAGTTCGTTGCAGCAGACAGCCTCCTCCGCGTTGCACTTCACTCCGAAGCGCACGATGAAGATTGCGCAGGAGCTGTACGAAGGGGTGAGCCTGCCCGAGGGAAATGTCGGATTGATCACCTACATGCGTACAGATTCGGTGCGCATGTCCGATGGGGCAGTCTCTGCTGCGCGAGAGATTATCGAGCGAGCCTACGGCGATAAGTACCTGGAGAAGAAGCTGCGCCAGTTCAAGAACAAGAAGAAGGCGCAGGACGCGCATGAAGCGATCCGCCCGACCGATTTAGCGCGCGCGCCAGAATCAATTGGTGCTCATCTGTCGCCCGATCAGCGCAAGCTCTACACCCTGATCTATAACCGTTTCCTGGCGACGCAGATGACTCCGGCCGTATATCTGCTGCGCAAGGCACTGATATCCGCAGATGTGTACACCCTTGAGGTTGGAGGGAGCACGCTTGCGTTTGATGGCTTCCTCGTGTTGTTCCCCGATCAGCGCTCGCAGGATAAGGAATTCCCAAGCGGTCTGCACGAGGGGATGGATCTCTTGCTGGAGAAGATCGAGAGCTTCCAGAAGTTCACCGAGCCGCCGCGACGCTACAGCGAAGCTGGTCTGGTCAATCTGCTGGAAAAAGAAGGGATCGGGCGACCGAGCACCTATGCCTCGATCATCTCCGTAATCCAGGACCGCGGCTATGCGGTGAAGGAGGGTGGAAGCCTGCACCCAACTCTGCTCGGGCAAGTGGTGATCGATTTTCTGAAGCAGAACTTTACCCTAACCGTGGAGAGTGAGTTCACCGCGCATATGGAAGAGGACCTCGACCGAATCGAAGAGGGATCACTGACGCGAACGGCCGTTCTTGATGAGTTCTACGCGCCATTCTCCAAGCGACTGCAGGCCTTTGAGGAGAATGATGGGAACAAAGAGCATCGCTTCCACATCCTAACGGACGTGCTGTGCGATAAGTGCGGCGTGCCCATGGAACTTCGCTACTGGAAGGGATCGCATTTCCTCGGCTGCTCGAACTACCCTGAGTGCAAGAACACGAAGAACCTTCCCCCGGAGTTTCCGTATCACTTTGAGGGCGAGAAGCTTATCTTGCGTGAGGGACTTGAAGAGATGGAGAAAGAGGCACGCGAGCACCAGATCCCCTGCCCGGAATGCGGCTCTCCGATGGAACTCAAGTCGGGAAGGTACGGGCGCTACTATAAGTGCACTAACCCAGAGTGCGGAAAGACAGCATCGGTCTCTACTGGTGTTCCCTGTCCGGTGTGCAAGGAGGGGGTGCTTGTCGAGAAGTACTCTACCAAGCGGCGGCGGACGTTCTATAGTTGCAGTAGGTATCCCGATTGCCGCTTTGCCGTGAGCGAAAAGCCGGTCAAGATCTGCCCGGCGTGCGATAATGGAGTGCTAGTAGAGAAAAGGGATAAGCTTGTATGCAGTAACAAGGATTGTCACTACACAGAGGAGATAGAATAGCCTTCGGCATTCAGCCGTCAGCTCTTCTAGGCTGATGTCGATTGCTAAGAAAGGCCGTGGGTCAAAGAGAATTCACCACGAAGGTCACGAAGGACACGAGGGATGAAATTAGATGAACTACCCTGTCTGCTCGCGGCGGGGTAGTTCAGTGTCTCCTCGGAAGAGATGTAGTAAACATGACAGGCTGCTGCAAACTACCCAGACTTAAGAACGGGATTAAGTGGTTAGTGCGCTGATCCCTTCGTGCTCTTCGTGGTGAAAGAGTCTTGCACCTTTGGAAGAGTCTCGGTGCTTAGGTAGCCACCTCGAAAGGTGAGAATCCTCTGAAAGCTGATTGTCTACGCGTGTTCCGAGAGAAGCTTCAACCACTCCAAGCGGTGTTTCAATCCTGAATCTTGTAGCTTAGCGAGCGCCTCTTTCTGGATCTGCCGAACTCGCTCTCGGCTGATGCCGAATTCGACTCCCACTTCATCGAGGGTGCGTGGCTGGTAGTCGTTTAACCCGTAACGCAATTCGAGGATTCGTTTCTCTCGATCCGTCAGCCGTTCATTGAGTGCCTGCTCCAGTTCTTGCACCAGGAGGTGATCGAATGTCTCCCGTTCCGGCGAATCGACAGACCTATCCGCGATGAAGTCGCCGAGGACGGAACCGTCGTCGTCGTATCCAATCGGCATGTCGAGCGAAGTCATGCTCTGGGCGGTCTTCTTCGCCTTGATGATGTTCTCCTCGGTTGTCTCAAGCTCGGTAGCCATGTTCTCGGACGAGGGCATCTCTCCCGTCTCCTTGAGGTGGTTTCGTTCCAGTTGGTAGATCTTGCGGATCAGCTCGTTGATATGAGTAGGAACACGAATCGTGCGTGATCGGTTGGTGATCGCTCGCAAGATCGCTTGCCGGATCCACCACGTGGCGTAGGTGGAGAACTTGAACCCCTTCGTATAGTCGAACTTCTCAATCGCCTTCATCAACCCGAGGTTCCCTTCTTGAATCAGATCGAGGAAGGGGAGACCGCAGCCACGATACTTCTTGGCGATTGACACTACGAGTCGCAGATTGGCCTCAGCCAGTTCTTCCTTTGCGCGCTTATCACCCACTTCAATGCGCTTGGAGAGCGCCACTTCATCGGCTCTTGTTAGGAGAGGTACGCGGCTGATCTCGCCGAAATACGTTCGAATAGGGTTATCCGAACGGGATGAACGCTCATGTATGTCCCGCTTGTTGTCAGGCTTTGTGCTCAGATGTGCCTTAAGATTAATGGTTGGCTTCGGCCCACTTGTTTCTTTCGTTTTTTTCATCCCTTCCTCCTAACCTTGTCCCTCGCATTGTCAAGGGACCAACGAAACACAATCGGACGACCCGGAGGGCCCTCCGATCTCATTCACAATAGCACTATATGCATTTCCACTGCTACGGCATCGGCCGCCTCTGGTCAACTCATCCCTCAGTTTCTACTTTGCAGTATAGCACAAAAACAGGACGATGTGAAGCCCTCGCGGGGGTGATTTGGAGGCGGAGTTATCGCGGATGGCTGCGCTTCAGCTGTGTGGGTAGTACGTGAGGATAGCCGCAACAAGCAACCCAACCACAATCCACAGGTAGAATGAGTTCTCCTTACCGAGTGTTGGTGGGCGGGGTGGAGAGAGGGAGAATTGCAGACCGAGTGAGACTTTTGGGGAGAATGTCCATGCGGGCGGGAGCGTATCCAAAGAAGTCACGCTCGCGACAAGCGCCACGGAATCGATCAACCAGATCTGTGTGCCCGCTGTGACATGTATGTATGGCGTCCACCCCCACGTGCCACCAACCGGTTTCCACTGCAAGGCTAGCCCTCCACCTGCGTAGATGGCAATCGGACCCATCCAGCTCTTGACGATGAGGTCTGCGCTTCCCTGGAACAGATTCGGGAAGTGAGACGGATACGTTCCTAGGGTGAACAGGAACGTTAGGTTCGGATCCGCCAATAACTCCGTTGAGATGGAAGAGAACGATGCATTCCAGTCGATCGGAAGCGCAACAGGCGCGGTAACGCCAAACCCGAATGCCAACGGGACTCCGCCTTGAACGCAGAGGCCGATGGCAAGAACTGCGGAAACCACTAGTAACAATGTCAGATATCTATGCACTTTTCCTCCTAAAGTTCAGAATAGCTTTGGATACTCGCGTGAACCAGGGCGTGCGACCGTTCGGCAAGGGTAATGTGTCCTCTAGTTGTCGATCGAGTGAGCCTGCGCGATGAGCTTCTCTCCTATTTCACGAGGGTGATTGATTCTCATGTTGCTCGGCGCAGAGTGAGAGACTAGAATCTCATTGGCAGCTTCAGTTTGTTAGGCAAGGAGGGACGATGCTACAACTACTGCAACAGATATCCACCCGTGCGTCAGGATGGGTGGAGCTTCGGTATCATGTGCGCCGCTCAAAGCGAATCGCCGTGCGCAACGGGCGATTGGAGGAGTCCTCGACGCTTCGCTTGGCCGGAATTGGAGTGCGAGCACTCATTGATGGCGTGTTTGGATTCTCCAGTACGACTGACATATCAGAGAAGGGGATCGAGCAGGCGGTGAGCGAGGCGCAGAGCGCAGCACGTGTCTCCGCGGTGGCGAAGCGAGATAAGATCGCTCCGCTACCGCATACGGTATTGGCATCGGGAGAGTTCGCCTTCCAAACAGATGATCCGCTCGATGGTCATTCGCTCGCCGAGAAACTGGCGCTTGTCATGCGCATCGATGAGCGTGTGCGTTCCGCGGCGAAGAAGATTGTCTCATCGTCGGTTGCCTACTCCGAGCTGCAGGACGAGAAGGTGATCGTCACTTCGGACGGTGCGGCAGCGCACATCATCGATTCTAAACCCGATTTTCGTGTCCTCGCCGTGGCGCAACAGGATGGTGATCGTGCGATGGGGACGGATTCGGCCGGGGTAACCGGCGGGTATGCTGACCTGTTCGCCATGCGAACGCCAGAGGAAATGGCCGACAAAGCCGTGCGGCTTGCTGTCGATCAGTTGGGAGCGGACTACGCCGCTGGCGAGGTAGCGACGGTCGTCCTCGATCCGGGTCTGGTAGGCGTACTTAGTCATGAGGCGATCGGGCACACCGTTGAGGCGGATCTTGTCCGTGGCGGCGCCATTACGAGCGGAAAGATTGGTACGCAGGTAGGCTCGAACCTGGTAACGCTGTGCGACAGCGGGCCATCTACTCACACGCCTCACGCTGCAGGTGAACTACTCGTGGATGATGAAGGCGTGAGAACTGTCCGTACGGTGATCATCGATCACGGTGTCCTCCGTTCGTATCTGCACAACCGCGAGAGCGCGGCCTACTTCGGCGTTGAACCGACAGGAAACGCACGCGCGTTCGAGTATTCTGATGAGCCGATCATCCGCATGCGAAACACCTACATCGAGCCGGGCATTTCCTCCGTGGAGGAGATCATCGCCGGCGTGAAGCGCGGCTACTATCTTCAGGGATTGGGTGGCGGTGGACAGGCGGACTCCAACGCCGAGTTCATGTTCGGCGTGCGCGAAGCGTACGAAATCGTCGATGGAAAGATTGGGAAGATGGTGCGTGGGGTAACCATCTCTGGGAATGCGTTCGAGGTACTGAAGTCGGTGGATGCTGTGGGTAATGACTTCACTTGGGGGCTTGGCGCTGGGCACTGCGGCAAGGGCCAACTGGCCAAGGTGGATGCTGGTGGACCGCATCTTCGCTGCATCGTGACAATCGGAGGTCGGCAAGAATGAATAGCAAATTGATCGATCTGTGCCAAGACACGCTTGATCGCACTAAGCAGAAGGGCGCGGACGAGGTTGAGGTGTACGGTGAATCGGTGCGCACGATCACCGTCGCGATCGAGAAGAATGATCTGCAAGTCTCCCGCGCTCAGAAGGAGACGATGATCGGAGTGCGGGCGATGTGCGAGAAGAGAATTGGGTTTGCCTCCACGAACGATTTGACGACCATCGACGAAACGTGTGCCGATGCGGTCACGTTGGCAAAAGCCTCGCCAACAGACGAGAACAACGTGCTCCCGCAGCGCGAGGAGAACAAGTACGTATCCGGGATATACGATCCGGCATCCGAGGGGTTCGGAATCGAGCAGGCGATCGAGCAGGCAGTGAGGATGCTTGACCTCGCAAGCTCGATCGATAAGCGGCTCATCCTCGGTGATGGTGAATTCGCGGTGCACATTGGTACGCGTGCTCTGGTCAACTCGAACGGCGTCTCTTGGGCGGAGCCGGAGAGCCTGTTCGTCTACTATGCTCTTGCCACCGCGCGCGACGGAGAGGAAGTCTCCAACATGGATTACCAGTTTGATGCGACACGACGCGCCGATGCAATCGATGTCGAACCGATCACCCGCCGCGCTTGCGAGAACGCTCTTGGGTCACTTGGGGCTCAGAAAGGGGAAAGCTTCAACGGTCAGGTCATGTTGTCGCCGAACGCCGCACAGTCTCTATTTGCCTCACTGATCCTCTTCCAGTCAAACGCTAAGAACGTGCTGCGTGGGATGAGCCGCTGGAAAGATATGCTTGGTAACGCGGTTGCATCTGATCTGATCAGCGTTGTCGATGACGGGCGTTTGGCGAATGGAGTGGGGACTTCGTCGTTCGATCGTGAGGGAGTGGCGCATAAGCGCCTGAACCTGATCGAGGGCGGTCGGCTCACTTCCTTCATGCACAACACGTACACCGCGACGGCACTAGGGATGGAGAACACTGGTCATGCCGCCGGTTCGGCGCGTTCTGTTCCCGGTATCGGCCCGTCGAACTTCGAGATTCTTCCTGGTGACAGAAGCAAGAATGAGCTGATCGCCGAGATCGATAAGGGCGTCCTCGTAACACGTTTCTCCGGCCGTGCCGACCCCGTCTCCGGCGACTTTTCCGGCGTCGCTAAGGGAGGATACCTGATCGAGAATGGACATGTCTCAAGGCCGATCAGAGGGACGCTCATTGCAGGAAACGCCTTCGATGCGTTGAAGACCCTTTCTGGGGTTTCCCG
>CAZQUT010000048.1:1368-7369 GCA_964596555.1 uncultured Thermotogae bacterium | reverse complement strand
ACAATGCTGGCAATTAAGGCAAACAGCACAACGACACCGACCGCTCCTTTAAGCCACCAACCGGCGAGCGCTACCTTGCGTATCGCGTGCTCCCCATACGCCGGTGCGGAAGCAATCCCCAGGGTAAGTACGAGCACAAGGGATGATGCCGGGAGGTGCGCGGGAAAACTGAACAGCGCATGTGCGAGGAACACGACAACGCCACTTCCAAGGAGGATGAGATCAAGTCGATCGCTCTCATCGGTGTTCCTGCGCAAACGGACCCAGAAGAAGAGCGGCAACATGATGAGGAGGGAAAGAAGGGCGATGATACCCAGAATTCCCATCTCCGCTACTACCTGCACGTAATCGTTATGGGCCTGCGCCGCGCGGGGGATGTAGAAGTCGTACGATGACCCCTGTGGAGTGGAGAGGAAGGCTGCCTTGTACGGGACGAAGTTGAGCTTATAGTTTCCCATCCCTACGCCAAACAACGGGTGATCCTTAAACATCTCCCAGCCAACCCACCAGTCCCAAGAGCGGGTCTTCCCGGCATTGTGCGCCCACGCTCGCGAAATCCATGAGCCACGCTCCGCCGACAGACCGACGACGGAGTTGAGAGGCCCCGACGGGGCCTCAACGAGGAAGGTGAACGCAAGCACAACCAGCAAGGCAATCAGCCATATCCTGTTCCTCTTGATGGGCTCGACCGGACGGAAGATTGCCCATGCAACAATAAACGCGATCGCTCCTGCGACCAGGCCGACGATTGTTCCCGTCTGCTGCAGTAACATCACCATGCCGAAGGAGAACGCGATCAGCCCAATCGCAACGGAACGCATGATGCAAGACTTCAGGCGAACGATCAGGATCACAACAGGAAACAGGAGATAAGCAAGGAATCCGCCCAAGTAATTGCGGTTTCCCATCGTCGAGATAACCTCGTTTAATCCGTGTCCACCCTGCGCGCCGCGCATCACCCCCAGGTACTGCAACAGGCCGTACAGGGAAGCAAGAAAGGCTGAGGCAAGGAGAGCATACAGGATTAGGTTGACGTCCTCCTTTCGTTTCACGAAATTCGACACAATAAGGTAAAACAAGAAGAAGAAGAGGACGAGTACCATGCTTTGGATCACGACACGACCGTTCGTCGCGTTGATCAAGGACAGCAGTGAGACAACGATCAGCCCAAGCGTGGGGTAGGCGAGCCACGGGAGACGAATTTTCCACTCTTTCTTTGCCAGAGCCGAGATCCCCCAGAAGAAGAGGAGAATCGATACGCCGACGATGGCGAAGATCGTCTTGCCGTAGCCGTATTCGGTCACCGTTGGCCAGATGAACAGTGGGAGAGAGAAGACAAACGCCGCAATCAGGTAGACCATGATCCGATCATAGGGTACCTGGAAGTGCTTCGCCTTCAGCCGCTTGTGCTTGCTAGAACGTCCCTTCTTACTCATAGTCTTGCTCTTATTATACGTAGGCATCGCTATCACTGGCAAGCGCCGCGTGAGCAATTCTCGAGAGCTTGTCCATCCCTCCAAGGATGGAGATCAGGGGGCTAAGAGTGGGCCATAGATCCCGCCGTGAGGCGATGGCGTGAACGAGGCGGCTGGGATAATCAATATCCCCATGGCGAGCAATCAACTCCGTCATTTCCGGCCGGTTGATTGCCCTGAAGATAACATCAATTGCCTCATCTTCAACGTCGCTCAGCAGTCTTCGCGCTGCTCGACCGAAGCGAAGCTCATCACCGATCTCCTCATTGAACCTACGTTCATACACGACCAGATCATTCTTTGCCGTCTTTCCCGCCAGAGCTGCCTCGGCAGCAACCTTCCCGGCAATACGCGCACACACGCCACCAGTGTACAGCCCTCCGCCGGAGGACGGTTTCACCTGTCCGGCTGCGTCACCAACAAGAAGCGCGCCATCTGCGACTGCCTCGGGAGCAAGCGAGATGGGAATCATTCCCTGAATGCGCTCGACCTCGCGTCCAAACTTGTTCGACTGCAAGAAGCGTGACAGGAGCTCGTCTGTCTTCGTTCCAAGGGGTGCGGCCAGGCCGACACGCGTGTTCCCCTCCTGCGCGGGAATCGCCCAGGCAAAGAACATTGGAGCGATGGACCTTCCGAAGAAGATATCAACTTCATCGCTCTTTCGCACCGCTCCGATGACCGTCGCTTGGCTAGCAATGAGCATCTCTTCCGGTGGTGAAAGGGAGAAAGAGGAGGCAACGAGGCTTCTTGGACCATCGGCACCGATTATCATCCTCGTGCTCACGTCTTCCTGTAACCCTCCCGCAACGAGTGATATCGATCCCGGCTGGACAGAGGTGACACGGGTGTGCGTACGCACCTTTACCCCGGCGTCGCGAGCAAGCGAGACTAGCTCCTGATTGAGCACAGCACGATCTATCACGATCGCCTTGACCGCATTGGCATGCAACGAGACTTCCACGCCCGAAGGGGAATGAATGACTCCACCATGGATCTCGCGGATGACGCTACCATCGGAGGCACCAAGTGTCGGGAGAACACGCGGACTGAGTAGACCGGCGCAGCGCGCTGGTTCGCCCGATCCATCCCCCTTCTCGACGAGAAGGGTACGTGCGCCCGCTTCCGCGGCAATTCTAGCGGCCACTGCACCGATCGGTCCGCCACCAACCACGACGACATCGTAATCCCGCATTAGTGTGTTACTCCTCCTCCCGCTTCGGCGGGCGAGCCATCATCTCATCGACCATTTTCCGTGGGTTTGCCTCCTCATACAGGATGCGGTAGACGGCCTCCGTTATCGGCATCTCAATCTTCTTCTCGCTGGCAAGCACGTGCACGATCTCTGTAGCGTAGACACCCTCGGCGACCATCTTCATGTTCCCGATGATCTGCGAGACGGGCTCACCTTTTCCGATGCGAGAGCCGACGAAGCGATTGCGGCTATGCTCGCTGGTGCAGGTGGCAACGAGATCTCCGAGTCCGGATAGTCCGAAGAAGGTCCTCTCGCTCGCCGCGAACGCACGACCGAAACGCACGATCTCTGCCAGACCGCGGGTAATCAGTGCCCCGCGGGTATTGTCTCCAAATCCCAGTCCATCGGATATGCCGGTGGCGATGGCGATGATGTTCTTCACCGTCCCGCACAGCTCGACCCCATGGATATCTTCAGCATAGTAGACGCGGAAGCGGGGGGTGGAAAAGAGCTTCTGCAGCCTTCTTCCCAGGGAGTGATCGGCTCCGGCAAGGACCACAGCGGTCGGCATGTCGCGTCCCACCTCCTCGGCGTGGCTCGGTCCGGAAAGGGTGAACACACCGCGTGCATCGACCGCGCCAGCAATTATCTCAGACATCGTTTGGTGCAAATCGCGATCGAGCCCCTTGGCGAGGTTGATATAGATCTTCTTCTCGGGAGCCAACGCGGCAATCTGCTCCATCATGCCACGCATGGCAAACGAAGGAACGGCAAGGATTATGATCTCAGCCCTCATCGCCTCGGAGAGTGAAGGCGTGACGCGCAGATGCTTGTGCGGAAGCTTAACCCCGGGCAGGTAATCCACGTTCTCTCGCGTCTTGTCGATCGCCTCCGCCGCACGCTGGCGGCGTGCCCACAGCGTCACATCACGGCCATTAAACGCCAGAAGCCGGGAGAACGCTGTTCCCCAGCCTCCAGCGCCAATTACCGAGATGCTCACTTCTCGTCTCCTATCGAGATCGGCATTAGGGTACCGGCATGCTCTTCGATCCACGTGGTGGCGATCTCCAGTGGGTCTTCATCCTCTCCCACTTCGATATCCGGGGTCAGGCCCACGCCTTGCACAGTGTATCCATTGGGCGTCTTGTACTCTCCGATAGTCAGCTTGAGGGCAGATCCGTCTGCGTAGTTGAACAACTGCTGAATCACGCCTTTTCCGAACGATTGCTCACCGATGAGGATCCCCATCTCGTGATCTCGGATCGCACCGGCAGTGATCTCCGCTGCGCTCGCTGTACCACCGTTAATCAATATGACAATAGGGAGATCGGGAATCTTGTTTCCGCTTGAGTAGTAGTTCTGATCGCCCGAGATGCGGCTCTTTGTCGAAACGATTACTCCCTTGTCGACGAATCGGCTGGAGACGGAGATGGCCGCGGAGAGGAGGCCGCCAGGGTTGTTGCGCATATCAAGGATGATCCCGTCGATCTTGTCGAGGTCGAAACTGGCGAGCGCCTTGTCCAGTTCAAGCGTTACGCTGCTATCGAAGCGTGACAGGTGGATGTAGCCGATCCTGTCGTCATCTACGAGCTTGCTCGTCAGGGCGACAACGGTGATCTTATCGCGCACAACGGGGACATCCTCCTGCGTGTCGTCCTTATGGAGCACAGTGAGCGTAACCGTTGTCCCGATCTCCCCACGGATCTTCATAGCCGCCTCGGAGAGGGTGATCCCTTCCGTGGACTCGCCATCGATCTTCAAGATCTTGTCGCCGGCCTGAATTCCCGCCGCCTCAGCCGGTGTGCCAGAGAGGGGCGCAATCACGGTGAGGACCTTGTCCTTGATCGAGATCTCGATCCCTACGCCGCTGAATTCGCCCTCTAGGCTGCTTTCGAAGTTCTCCAGATCACTGGGATCGAAGAACTCGCTGTAGGGATCATCTAGCTCTCCGACAAGACCCTTCAGCGCCCCGTACAGAGCTTGCTGATCATCGACTCTTTCCTGCTGGTAGAAGTAGTTCTTGATCGTCTCATATACTTGCGGAAGCGGGGAGAAGAGATTGGGATTCGTCTGCTGTGTACCGTCTACACCTATCGCTACCACAAGCAGGATCATTGGTATGAACAGCAGTAGTGCCTTCTTGATTATGGAATTGTTCCTCACGTACCTCACCTCTCACTTATTGTAACGGATACTGTCCCCTAAGCAGAATGCCCTATCGCCTCACAGACCAAGATACGCCGACTGCTCCGGTGTAAGAGAATCGATCCTCACATCGAGGGCAGCAAGCTTCATCTCCGCTACCTGCTGGTCAATCTCATCCGGCACGCGATAGACGGCGGGGGAGTGCAGGCCGCTCTCAACGATGTGCTTCAACGTCAGCGCCTGCAAGGCAAAGGAGATGTCCATGATCTCCACCGGGTGCCCATCGCCGAGAACAAGGTTGACCAGCCTTCCATCACCGAGCAAGTAAAGCTTGCGGCCGTCTCCCAGGGTAAATTGTCTGATCCCGTCGCGCACGTCTGTCTGCTCGGTGGCGAGAGCGGAGAGCGCCAACTTGTCGATCTCCACATCGAAGTGGCCGGCGTTGGCCATGACCAACCCATCCTTCGCACGAGCAAGCGCTCTCTTGGTCACAACATCGGAGCATCCAGTGGCAGTAATGAGAAAGTCGGCTCTCTCGATCATCTCATCCATCGCTCCGACTGAAAACCCATCCATCACGGCCTCTACCGCGCGCACCGGATCTACCTCGCACACAAGAACTCGCGCTCCCAAACCGCGAGCGCGCATGGCGATCCCACGTCCGCACCAACCGTAGCCGGCGACGAGCACGTTCTTTCCGGCGATGAGGAGGTTAGTAGAGCGCATAATTCCGTCCCACACCGATTGCCCGGTACCATAGCGGTTGTCGAACAGATACTTCATCTTTGCATCGTTCACGGCGTACATCGGGAAGCGAAGCTCTCCTTTGCGCTCAAGGATCCGCAGGCGATGCACCCCGGTAGTCGTCTCCTCGCACCCGCCACGGATCTCCAGATCGATCTCGTTATGCAGCAAATTCACCAGGTCGCCTCCGTCATCGAGAATGAGGTCCGGCTCGGTAGCAAGAACGCGCCTCAGGCCGTCGAAGTATTCCGTCTCACTGGCCCCGTGCTTGGCGTACACTGCTATCCCCTCTGCTGTAAGTGCCTCAGCAATATCATCCTGCGTGGAGAGAGGGTTGCTTCCAGTGACAGCCACCTCCGCTCCCGCCGTCCGCAAGAGGAGGGCAAGGCAGGCGGTCTTCGCCTCTAGATGGATGCTCATCCCAACGCGATGCCCAGCAAGCGGC
>CAZQUT010000048.1:0-1268 GCA_964596555.1 uncultured Thermotogae bacterium | reverse complement strand
ACGAGAACCACGGAACTGGCAACAGATGTGTAGTCAAGCGATGCGATCCACAGGATAAAGTGAAGTGAGAGGAAGAAACCGCTTACCACGCTGAATAGAAGATTGCGCTTGCTGATCGACGTCAAAGCCCCTCTGTGGACACTGATCGGCAACAGGATAAGAGAGGCCACACCCAATCGCCATGCGGAGATCGCGAAGACAGACGCCCCGCTCACTAGGCGGATGAGGATTGCACCAAATGAGATGACGACGATTCCCAGTGTGAGAACTGATGGAAGGAGTATCTCGCGCTTCATCGGTGATTGCGTGTCGCCCTAGCGCCCCACGAGAACTAGGATCTCTGGCAGAGCACGACGTGCCGCCTCCTCTCCCGCTTCGATCCCGCTCCTCACGTCGCTATAGCAGGGTGGATCTGGAGAGAAGTCCGGCCGAATAAGGACATCCGGTCGATTGAGCTGCAGCAGAAGGTCGCTAACGCGTTTCTGAAAAGCCGTCGACATCTGAAACAGGACCGAGAAGACACTCGGATAGAATCTGCGACGCTCCTCTTCGCTTGAGTGCATGCTCTCCATCCCCTTAATTATCCCCAGAATGCGCTCACGGTAATCCGGAGCGGGAATGCCTGAGAGCTTCACTTCCTCTGGCCGAACGAGGACATCGACCGCGATTATCTTTGTTGCCCCAAGATCACGAGCGACATCAACCGGAGCCGGGTTGGAGACGCCCCCATCGATCAGCAGATGTCCATCGATCCACACCGGTACGAACAGGCCAGGTACGGAGACGCTCGCTCGTATCGCATCGGCAAGTGATCCACTTGTGATTGAAAATGGAAGCCCCGTTTCCAAGTCAGTGGCAAGAGCCGCGTAAGGGATGGGGAGGCTCTCGATGGTCCTGTCGCCGACAAGAGATCGGATGGTACGTGCGACCTCTCGCCCCGAACTCCATCCGGCCCACGGGACTGTGGGCAGAAGTGTCTTGAAGACTCTGGCGAAGTTGGTCGACCGCCATACTGCTTCTATCTTGTCGAGGCCTGCCCCGGCGGCATAGGCTCCGCCAACTTCCGCGCCCATGCTTGTTCCCGCGATGATATCGGGCTTGATCCCGTTCTCCTCCAGGACCTTAAGCACCCCCACGTGGGCGGATCCTCGCGCGCCTCCGCTTCCAAGCACCAATCCAATCCGCTCTTTCTCTGGCATCGTGTCAATATCCTAGCATGCAGCAGGCCGATAGACAATAGCCATCAGCTCAACATGAAGAAAATGAAG
>CAZQUT010000047.1:0-7410 GCA_964596555.1 uncultured Thermotogae bacterium | reverse complement strand
GACACACATCACCTACTAGGCGGCCAGGTGTACGCCTATCCCTCGGACCGATGGGTTTCTCTCCAAAGACAAATTCGCTAGGATAGGTCTATCATGGTCATGAACCTTGTCGCATCGATCGGCGCCAGGTTTCTGTTTGCACTAGCGCAGGTGCGCCTGCGCCTCGTTCTTGTTCCGCTTTTCTTACTGATTGCGGTCGGTCCCCACTTGGAGATTCTCGGGCTTGCTGCGGGGTTGATCCTCCTCTCACTTCCCATTCGAAAGCACTCCATCCCTGTCTTGACACAGGAAATCGCGGCAGCAACTGTTGCTTCACTTGCCGGATTCCGCATCGAGTTTGTCACCGATCCCTCCGGCGGGTTCATCTATCTCACACGCCTCGCGCTTCCGCTAACGATTGTGTGGGTGGTACTGATACTGCGATTGCGCGAGGGCCTCAGACGTGCGATGCCGCGGCCTGCCGTGCAGCTGGCGATCGATCTGATTATCGTGGCGAACGCGTGTCTTCTGTCGCTCGCCTCGCCGGGCATCGACGGCATCGCGCGCTTGTTACCGGTGTTGCTGTTAGGCGTCGTATTGACGAGCTTCGTGACGGCGAGAGCGGGAAAGGATCTTGGCCTTCTGCATCGAGGGGTTGCCTTCTCCATTGCCCTGTACGGGATCGGAGGGGTGATGAAAGGAGCGGTCTCCTTAACACTCCTCCTTCCCCTGGCGCTGATCGCGCTACCGGTGATGATTTCCTCACGTGCGTTCTTCGCGCCAACACTGCGCCCAAGGGCGTTCCCACGATCTCTCAGTTTTCGCGGGATGCGGGTAGATGGACTTGTCCTGTCTTATCTGCTCCTCACAAGCGCCCTCACACTCGGTGCAGTACTGGCGGTGCATCGCTCAGCGCAGATGGGGATGCTATCGCTCTTGGCCATCCCGCTCTTAGCCCTGTTGTGGGGAATCAGCCGACTGAGGGAGCGCATCATTGCAAGGAAGATAGCTTACCGAGATAAGGGACGCATTCGGCTATTCGGCATTCCCCTCTCTGAGCTCAACCCCAAACAAGCGGCTGCCAGTGCGGAACGGATGATCAGCAGTGGCGGATCGCACGTCGTGGTCACCCCAAACACGGTTTCGTTGATGCGAGCACAAAGAAACAAGGATCTCCTTGATGCCTACCTTCACGCAGACCTGGTTGTGCCAGACGGAGTTGGACTGGTTTGGGCGACGAGGTTACTTGGTGTTCCACTCCCAGGACGTGTCCCCGGGATCGCGCTTGCCGAGGAGATGCTGCGTAGGGGGTGTAATAGCGCATGCCGCGTCTTCCTTCTCGGAGGAAGAGAGGGTGTCGCCGTGCGGGCAAGAGCGCGTTTGTTGCAGCGCTTTCCCGGCCTCGATATCGTCGGAACGCAGCACGGCTACTTCTCAGATGAGGACGAAGTAATCGATCAGGTCCGTGCGGCGCAACCGGACATCCTCCTTGTCGGAATGGGCGTTCCGCGCCAGGAGTTGTTCATGATGCGCGCTCGCGACAGGTTGGATATTCCGCTGATGATTGGGATTGGCGGTGCGCTCGACATCTTCGCCGGTGATCGCACGCGTGCGCCACGTTTTTGGCAGAGGCTCGGCCTCGAATGGTTGTATCGCGTCCTGCAGAACCCGCGTAGGATGCGCGACGCGTTCTTGATTCCGCAGTTCATGTCGCGCGTGCTTCTGGTGCGCGGGGTTCTTGCTATCGAGGGCTTCCTTTCGCTTCCCGAGGAATCAGACTGATCACGTAGCTCTTTGTCGTCGTTTCGAGTGTGGTAACTAAAGAGAAAGGATCAAGCGCCGAGACTCTCGCAGAGAGCCAAGACTGCTTCACAACTAAGAACACGAAGAGCCCTTGGGGACCGTAGTAGCTGGTCCTGCTTACTACATCATCCGAGGTGACATTGCACAGTTGATTACCGCATTTGGCAACTCACGCCGTTCCATTCTTCGTGTCCTTCGTGCTCTTCGTGGTGAATTCTCTTTGGAGTCCGCCCTGTGCAAACCGAAACTGGAAGTCACTGCCCACTCGGAACGACAAGGGACCGATCATATCCTTAGTCACACGTGACTAGTCACACGTGACCAAGTCGACCACGTTCACCTGCACTGACCCCTTCCAATCGTCGAAGCCGGCGTGAAAGACGACACAAACGGGTCCATCTTCGAACAGGTCAATATGGTTTGCCATGCGGAAGGCAATGAACGGCAATGAGACACCGTTTTGCACCAGCCTCCCCTTGAGGTGCTGCCTGCCTGCCCCAACGAAGGTCATCTCCTCGAACATGCAGTCGCGCAAAAGGAGGATCGGAGCCGGGTTTCCCTGCCCGTACGGTGAGAGGGATCGCAAGTTAGTGTAGAAACGGATGTCGATTTCCCGCGCCGCTACCTCGGCGTCGATCATCTCCGCGCCACGCCGTGCCTGAACCGGCTGCTGAGTCATGTAGACGAGAAGGCGTTCGCGCAGTTCAGGGAGCTGCTCGTTCTCCAATGAGAAGCCGGCCGCCATCTTGTGCCCACCGTAGCGCAGCAACAGGTCGGAATGTGCATTCAGACACTCGGACATATCAAATCCCTTCACGCTGCGACACGACGCGCGGCTTACCCGCGAGCCCTCTGAGATGACGATCGCTGGCACATGGTAGCGATCGGCGAGGCTGGAAGCGGCGAGCCCAAGGATCCCTTCGTTCCAATGCTCGCCCGAGAGGACTACTATGCCGTCGTCCCTGGGATTTCTACCGTTGCCCGCAAGTTGCTCGTCTGCCTGTGCGATCAGGTCACGCTGGGCGATCTCGCGATCGCGGTTGTAGTCAAGGAGAATCTCCGTCAGATACTCGGCGCGATTCTTATCCTTTGTCGTCAGTAGGAGGAAGGCAACCTTGGGATCGCCGGTGCGGTTGGCTGCGTTGAGTTTTGGGGCGATGAAGTAGCCGATGTCACGCGCGCTGATGCGCTTCACCTTGATTGATAGTCGCTTTGCCAACACTTGTAGCCCGAGGGACGAGCCCTCTCCACGCGCGATGAGCGAGAACCCCTTGCGCACGAGGGCGCGATTCTCGATCTCCGGCCCATCGGCGAGAGGCACGAGGTCGGCAATTGTCCCCACAGCAACCAGGTCAAGCAGCTCATAAGGAGTGGGGCGGTTCAGACGTTCGTACACGGCGCACACAAACTTGAATGCCACTCCCACTCCGGCCAAATGCCGGTTGGGGTAAGAATCATCATCCTGGTGCGCGTCGATAACCGCTACTGCTGCGGGGATTTCTTCTGGTGGGAGGTGATGGTCGGTGACGATCGTATCGATACCGGCATCGTTCAACATGGCGATCTCCTCGCCATTGGAGATCCCACAGTCGACAGTGATCACCAGGTTAAATTCCTCTCTCATCGCATGTTGGACGAACTTCTTCGACAGACCGTGCCCTTTTTCACGGTCACCGACTTCGACCTTTATCGTTCCTGGGGGAAAGAGAGGGAGCAGACCCTGATAGAGGACAGCTGAGCCGGTTAATCCGTCGGCATCGAAGTCGCCGTGAATGTAGATTCTCTCGTTGTTATTGATCGCAGATATGATGCGCGATATGGCGGTCTCCATCCCCGACAGAAGAAAAGGGGAATGAAAGCGATCGATATCGGGATCGATCAGTCTACGCCAATGATCTCCCCCGCGATGGGCAAGCAGAGTGGCAAATGGGCGAACGCAGGAAAGGGAAGTGACGATCTGGTCAACTAAATTCTCTTCCGGGAGGGGAGAAATCTCCCATCTTCTCTCCCCCCGGATGAGGGACTTCATCAGTGTTTCTTGGCCTTAGCAGTCTTAAGAGTCCACGCATAGAGGATTGGATTGGCGATGTACATCGACGAATACGTACCGACGACCACACCAATCAGCAGAGCCACCGAGAACCCTCGCAGTACCGACCCGCCGAACAAGAACAGGATGATCACCGGAATGAACGTGGTGAACGATGTGTTCAATGTCCGTGAGAGGGATTGGTTGACACTCTTGTTGATCGTATTAAAAATGGAGCTCTTCCTATCAAGCTTCATGTTCTCGCGGATACGGTCGAAGATGACGATCGTGTCGTTCAGGGAGTATCCGATGATCGTCAGGAAGGCGGCGATTGTCGGCAGATTGATGTCAATATGGAAAAGCGCGAATATGCCAAGAGCGATCGAAACATCGTGGATCACGGCAACAACGGCACCAATAGCGTAGCGCAAGCGGAATCGCCAGGAGACGTAGATCAGGATTACAACAAGAGCGAGCAGAATTGCCTGCCAACCCTTCTGCGTGAGCTCCTTGCTCACTTGCTGCCCGATCGATTTGCGACTGATCTCGCCTACCTCGAACTTGTCTCTCAACGTGCTTTCGATGCGGTTAATCGTGTCTTGGTTCTGCTCCACATCGAGCTGGGTGGTGATCACCTTGCGATTCTTCCCTGATACATCCTGAATTACGCTCTTGGAAAGGTCAGTAGAACTGGGAATCGCAGCGAGAACACTACGAACATCCGCCGTGTTCACAGGGTTATCGAAGTCCACCGTAAACTCTGTCCCGCCGGTAAAGTCAATCCCCGCGTTCAGTCCCCGCACCCCGGGTATGATCAATAGCCAACTAATCAGTACTAGGGCTATGGAGATAGGGACAAAGAACTTCGCCTTCCCGAGGAAATCATAATGGTGCATGCTCTGGCCTCCTCTAGAGGGACTCGACCTTCTTTGTCCACCGGGACTTGATCCGGCTTGCCTTGTTCTTATGGATTGTGTGATGGCGAGCTGCCTTGTCTGCTACTTGTGCAAGTTCCGGGAGCAAGGAGCGGGCCGATTCTTTGTCTTGGGAGGCCAAATGTAGCCGGATCTGTCTGACAACGCTCTTGAGCGCCGTCTTTCGCGCTTGGTTGAGCCTCCACCGCTTGTCATTCTGTCGCAATCGCTTTTCAGCTGAACGAATATTAGGAATTTCTATCACCTCTGCCACTTTAAGTCGTTGCCATATCTAAGCAAGCAATGCAGAATTTTAGCGGATGGCTGGTAAGGATGCAAGCCAATCGGTTCTTTGACCCGTGTTGAGAGGAATGTTCCACATGGCAGTTATCTGCGAGCGAAAGGCCTCCCTTCGGTGAGTGGCTTGAAGGTGATATTAGTCACCTTAGGTGAGCGGAAGAAACGACAGTTGTGAATGACAGGCAAATACAGATTCGCCCTCTTGTAAACACCGCGAGATGTGTCTAGGATAAGAGTTGGTTCTTTTGCACTTTTACATGAGGGGGGCTCATGAAATCTATTGTAAAACGCGATGGTCGCGTTGTTGCATTCGATGAAGCGAAGATAACAACCGCAATCTGGAAGGCGATGTGTGAGGTTGGTGACGGAGACGTGGTTGAAGCGGCGCGCCTCTGCGAACTTGTCACCGGCTTGTTAGACGAGCACTTCCCAGCGGACTACCCCACGGTAGAGGAGATCCAAGACGCGGTCGAAGAAGCCTTGATAGAAGCCGGATACGTCCGCACGGCCAAGGCGTACATCCTGTACCGAAAACAGCACACAGATCTTCGCCAACTGGGCAGCTCGATGGTCGAGATGCCGCTTGTGGACGATTACCTAAACGATCGTGACTGGCGGGTACGCGAGAACAGCAACATGGGCTTCTCCCTGCAGGGGCTCAACACGCACATTACCGAACACGTCATCAGCAGCTACTGGCTCTCCAAGATCTACCCACAGCGAGTAAGGGAAACGCATGATCGAGGCGACTTCCACATTCATGATTTGGGCACCCTGGGGGCGTACTGCGTCGGATGGGATCTTCCGGATCTTCTCAAGCGTGGCTTTCGTGGCGTGCGCGGGAAGGTGGAATCGCGCCCGGCAAAGCACTTCCGTGTCGCACTCCTGCAGGTAGTGAACTTCATGTACACCCTGCAGGGAGAATCAGCTGGCGCACAGGCGTTCTCCAACCTGGATACGTACCTCGCCCCGTTTATCCACTACGACAACTTGACCTACGAACAGGTGAAGCAAAACCTGCAAGAGTTCATATACAACATGAATGTCCCAACACGCGTGGGCTTCCAGACTCCTTTCACCAATGTGACCATCGATCTTGAGGTCCCCAAGTACATGAAGGACGAGCCCGTGATAATCGGTGGTGTGTTGCGCGACTCCGTGTACGGGGATCATCAGCACGAGATGGACATGTTCAACCGTGCTTTTGCGGAGGTGATGACCGAAGGCGACATGCACGGGCGGCCGTTCACCTTCCCCATTCCCACGTACAACATCACCAAGAATTTCAACTGGGAGAACGAGAACCTGGCACCGCTGTGGGAGATGACGGCGAAGTACGGGATCCCATATTTCTCGAACTTCATCAACTCCGACATGAGTCCAGAGGATGCGCGCTCGATGTGCTGTCGGCTGCGAATTGACAACCGTGAGCTGAAGAAACGTGGCGGTGGCCTGTTCGGGGCGAATCCACTCACCGGTTCGATCGGCGTGGTCACCATCAACCTACCGCGGCTTGGTTACCTTTCCCAGGATGAATCCGATTTCTTCTCCCGTCTGGGAGGGTTGATGGAGCTTGCCAAGAAGTCACTTATCGTCAAACGGAAGACCCTGGAGAAGTTGACCGATGGCGGGCTTTACCCGTACTCGAGGTTCTACCTGCAGACGATAAAGGATATCGAAGGCGGCTACTGGAAGAACCACTTCTCGACGATCGGAATAATCGGAATGAACGAGGCAATCCTCAATCTGTACGGAACGTCGATCGCCGATCCTGAGGGGCGAGAGTTCGCCGCGCGCGTTCTCGACTTTATGCGTAACCGTCTCGCCGACTTCCAGGAGGAAACTGGCGAGATCTTCAACTTGGAGGCGACACCGGCTGAGGGGGCAAGCTATCGCCTGGCCAAGCACGACCTGGAGCGCTACCCAGACATCCGCATCTACAACTTGGAGCGCTACGGTGGAGACACCCCTTACTACACCAACTCTACTCATCTTCCCGTCGGGCTCACGGAAGATCTGTTCGAGGCGCTCACGATGCAAGATCCGCTGCAGACCCGCTACACCGGCGGGACCGTCTTCCACGGATTCCTTGGAGAGAGCAACCCCACCCCGGAGGCGGCGAAGCGCCTGGTGCGCAAGATCGCGGAGAACTTCCACCTCCCTTACTACACCCTCACCCCCACCTTCTCCGTTTGCCCTAAACACGGGTACATCGCGGGGGAACACAAATACTGTCCCAAGTGTGACGAAGAATTGGCAGAGAGTTTTGCAGACAACAAACGCCAAGAAGGAGGCGTAAAACTTGAACTACAAAGAAGACAAAGATGGTAACCTCGTTCTCGAAGACGGAAGGGTAATCCCGGCAGAGCAAAGACAGAAGGCAGA
>CAZQUT010000046.1:4512-7472 GCA_964596555.1 uncultured Thermotogae bacterium | reverse complement strand
AAGCGGGTTTGAGTATAATTACCGCGGGTGGTGTTATGGTTTACGAAGCCGATCAAATTAAGGTATTAGAGGATCTGGAAGCGGTACGCCTTCGCCCCGGAATGTATATCGGGAGCAGCGGGCAGTCGGGGTTGATGCATCTGATCGAGGAGATTATAGATAACTCGATTGATGAGGCGCTCGGTGGCTACTGCAGCGAGATCCGGGTGACGGTACACGCCGATAACCGAGTAACTGTGTGGGACAACGGGCGTGGAATGCCGGTTGGAATCCACAAGGAAGCGGGAATAAACGCGGTTGAACTTGTGATGACCACCCTGCATGCCGGTGGCAAGTTTGACAACAAGAGTTATCACGTCAGCGGCGGACTGCATGGCGTTGGAGTATCAGTGGTGAACGCTCTTGCCGAGCATACGCTCGTGGAAGTACGTAGGAACGGCAAGATCTATCACCAAGAATTTTCGCGTGGGGCGAGGACGACCGATCTTGAGATCGTCGGTGAGACAAACGAGACCGGTACGACGATCACTTTCCTCCCCGATACGGAGATCTTCGGCGAGATTCACTACAACTTCTCCAAGTTGTCTCATAGATTGAAGGAGCTTTCCTACCTCAATGGTGGCTTGCTCATCATCCTTGAGAATGAGGAAACAGGCATTTCCCGGCGCTACCAGGCGAAGGGGGGGATTGTTTCCTTTGTCGAGGAACTAGCTTCGGGCAAGGATCCTCTACACGCCAAGCCGATCTACATCAGTGGCGAAGAGGCGGGAACCGAGGTAGAGATCGCAATGCAGTTCACGGGTGGCTACGATGAATCAGTCTTCGCCTTCGCGAACAACATAAACACCGTCGATGGCGGGACGCACCTCACCGGATTCAAGTCATCCCTGACGAAATTTCTCAACGACTACGGGCGCGAGAAGAAGATCCTGCGCAAGGACGATCCCAACCTGCGAGGAAACGATGTGCGTGAAGGGCTGGTGGCGATCATCAGCCTCAAGATCCAAAATCCGGAGTTCGAGGGTCAGACAAAGACTAAGCTCGGGAACCCCGAGGTTGCAGGTTTGGTGGGGGGAATTCTTCAGGAACAGCTTGGCCTTTATTTCCAGAAGAAGCCCAAGATCGCGCGTACGGTCATCGAGAAGTCGATTAACGCTGGCAGAGCCCGGATGGCGGCTGCCAAAGCACGCAAGATGGTTCGCCGCAAGGGAGCGCTTCTGTCGTCAGCACTCCCGGGGAAGCTTGCCGATTGTTCGAGTTCCGATCCGGCGAAGAGTGAGCTGTACATCGTTGAGGGTGATTCAGCTGGAGGAAGCGCCAAACAGGGCCGCGACCGCACATTCCAAGCAATCCTCCCATTGCGGGGAAAGGTACTGAACGTGGAGAAGGCAGGCCTGGCAAAGCTTCTGGATAACAACGAGATCAAGGCGATGATTACCGCGGTGGGAACGGGAATCCGCGACGACTTCACCCTTGACAGACTGCGCTACCACAAGCTGATAATCATGGCCGATGCCGATATCGACGGCGCGCATATCTGCACCCTTATCATGACCTTTTTCTTCCGCTACCTGCGGACGCTCATCGAGCATGGATACCTGTACATCGCCAAACCGCCGCTCTATCAGATAAAGGAAGGGAAAAAGACGATCTACCTGTACACCGACGAAGAGCTGGACCAGTATCGTGCTCAACATGATGGTCGCTTCTCCATGAAGCGCTTCAAGGGATTAGGGGAGATGAACCCGCGCGAGCTGTGGAGCACGACTATGAATCCGGAACAGCGCATTCTAAAGAAAGTAGAGATCAGGGATGCACTGGAGGCAGACCAGATATTCTCTACCTTGATGGGAAGCGACGTCGCCCTGCGGCGTGACTTCATCTGGGAGAACAGCGACAAGATCACCACCCTTGACATCTGACCCCTCTTCTCTGGACCTGTGCCGCAGATTTCGGCGGCGATAGTGCTAAAGTTAGGAAAAGGAGAGAAGATGAACACACGAACCATTATTGCTGCAATCATAGTGTTGATAGTAGTTCCTGTATGGGCGAGCGCGACATCGATCGGAATTGCCGCGGGGATCGACACAACGGGGATGATCATGGTTGGTACAACCGTCGAGACACCGCTTGTAGATTACGTTGGTATGCGAGCGCAGCTGTCAGTCGCGGTTAACTCCGGTATTGCTGGCCTGATGACGATGAACGCGACAATCTGTGGCTACTATCCGCTCCTTCCTTTCGTTCCCTTCATCGGATTGGGGGGAGGCATCGCCCTCACACCTCGCGGGTACAACTGGGGATGGACGCTCGACGCACTCGCAGGGACGCACATTGCCATTGCCGAGCCGGTAAGCTTATTCCTTGATATTCACTACATCGTTCGGTTCTCCGAAGTGATCACTTACGGTCCGGTTTACGAAGGCGGTATCAGCTTCTCGTTCTAGATGATTATTGGTATTAGCATCTCTCTGGCGGTGCTGACCGTTGCTTGGATTGGGTGGAACCTCAGCCTCGATGCCCTGTGGCAACCGACCGATCGCGTAACCGTGCGCCGGATCCTTTTCTTTGCCGATGTAAAACCGGGTGAACGCGTCGTTGACCTGGGTTGCGGGGACGGACGCATCGTGATTACTGCTGCGCGTTTGTTTGATGCGCAGGGGATCGGAGTCGAGATTGACCCGGCCCGCGTGTTGTGGGCGCGGACGTGGGCGCTGCTCGCCGGTGTGAAGGATCGCGTGCGTATCGTGTGGAAGGATATGTACAAGGTAGACCTGCACGGTGCCGATGTTGTCGTCCTCTTTCTGTCTCCGGTTGCGAATTTCAAACTGCAAGACAAGCTACGGCGGGAGCTCCATCCTGGTGCGCGTATCGTCTCGTACTATCACCCGATATGGGGGTGGGAGCCGGAGGAGATCCGTGCGGCCAAGACCGGGTATTCTCTGTTCCTCTACCGCATC
>CAZQUT010000046.1:2916-4412 GCA_964596555.1 uncultured Thermotogae bacterium | reverse complement strand
CACCGCTTCATCGATGACGCCGTCTCTCGCGGCGCGGTCGCCGTGGTTGCTGAGGAGAACGTATTGTGTTCGGTTCCGTTCCTTCGTGTATGCAATGGTCGTATCGCACTCGCGCAGCTATCGACGGCATTCTTCTCTCACCCTACGCGCAACCTGTTTACCGTGGGTGTCACCGGAACAAACGGGAAGACGACGGTCTGTCACCTTGTTGCGCATCTGTTTGGAGATCATGACAGCGTGATTGTCGGCACGGTAACCAACGAGGCGAGAAAGTTGCATGCGGTCACAACTCCGGAGAGCCCAATCATCCAGCAGATCGCCTCGGATGCGATCTCCTCCGGGAAGAAGAACTTTATCCTTGAAGCCTCCTCTGCCGGGCTGTCCTTGCATCGCGTGGACGGCGTAGACTTCGATGTGGCCGTCTTCACTAACCTTACTCACGATCACTACGACTTTCATTCCGATCGAGCCGGCTATCTGCGTGCGAAACTACTCCTGTTCCGCGGTCTGAAGCCTGCGGCGCGCGCGATCATCAATGCTGACGATCCCGTGGCCGCACAGGTAATTGCTGCCGCAAAAGGGAAGGTGGTCACCTACGCCATTGCCAAGCCAGCTTCTTACCGTGCAACCAGTATCGAATATGAATTGGAATCCACGAGGTTCACCATCGAACACGGTGTGAATCGCGTCTCGGCGCACATCTCACTGCCCGGGGAGCACAATGTCTACAACGCGCTAGCAGCGGCGGCTGTGGCGGCGGAAGCTGGGATGCCATTACCCGAGATCGCACGCAAGCTGGCAACCGCGAGCAGCGTATCGGGTCGCTACCAGTTCTTCAATACGGTAAGCGGTACTAGCATAGTCGTTGATTTCGCTCACAGCCCGGACTCGTTAGAGAAGATGCTCCTGTCGCTGCGGCCGTACTACGAACGAGTCATTTGCGTCTTCGGCTGTGGTGGAGAGAGTGATCGCGACAAGCGGCCGATCATGGGAAGGATCAGCGGCGAGCTTGCCGATATCACCATTCTCACAGGGGACAATCCCAAGAGCGAGGATCCCCGGGAGATCATCGATGCCATTGCGGCAGGTGTCCCATCAAGCAGTAAGTGTGAACGTATCGTCGATCGCGAGCAGGCAATCAGGCGAGCGATTGAACTTGCTCACGCAAACGATGTTATCCTCATCGCGGGAAAAGGACATGAACCGTACCAGATCGTCGGGCATGAATTCGTTCCGTACAACGATGCCGAATACTTGCACAAGGCGGGGTTTGTGATCTGACGTCGCCCTTGCACTCGCGACCGATTGCCTGCAGGATGTCATGTTGAGGTGAGAATGAAACGGACAAGCAAGCATCGCAAGCGGTGGCGCATTGCTCTTTTTGTCGGGATTCCCATTCTCGTGCTTGCTGTCGCGATGCTTACCCTTGTGTTTGTTGCCTCTCACACTGCATCAGACGAAGAAGCTCCGGTAGAGCCAAAAGCGATACCATCAGA
>CAZQUT010000046.1:0-2816 GCA_964596555.1 uncultured Thermotogae bacterium | reverse complement strand
CAGGAGGTTTCCTTGGATCACAACTTTCGCCCTGATCACTACACGCTTGACATGAACGGTCCGCTGGGCATTGGAAGCCACAAGGTTGAAGGGACAGTTATCGATAATGTGGCGCATGTGATCTCAGGAACCGAGGAGGAGGAGATACAGTTCGGCATGGATGTCCCACTTGTACTGGGAACGTTTAGCACGTACGCGCTTATCCCGTTGCTCTTCAGGGAACTTACGGACAAAGGGAGCGTGGAATTCCAGGTTATTTCACTCATGCGGGGTAGGGGCCAGGAAGAAGATGCCGGGAAGAGCGATCAACCCATTCTCTTGCGCGTAGAACGAGCAGGTGATGCACTGATCAAGACTGGCACAAGTGAGGTCATCGTGGATAAGTACATTCTTACAAGCAGCATCGGGAACAGCACGCTGCTCGCCAAGGACGACGAGTTCCTGGTGCTGATTGCTTCAGGTGGTGAGGGATCATTGATCGCATATCGATCAGACTACTTTCCTGAGGGTATCGATCTGCCGTAGCTTGACGTGGACATCCTGGCTTTCGAGGCGCCAGTAGCCGTTTTGCTTGTGATGAATCAGCCAGTACGATAGGAAGAGGAGGGGATAAGATGGAGAAGATGATCGCCTACTGCGGACTCGTCTGTACGGAGTGCCCGGCCTACATCGCAACGCAGAATAACGACCAGGAGGCACTACAAAAGGTCGCGGAACAGTGGAGTGTGCAGTTCAACGCCACGCTCACCCCGGATGACTGTGCGTGCGACGGCTGCTTGGCAACCACTGATCGCCACATGAGCCACTGCGCCGAGTGCAAGATCCGTGCTTGTGCCATCGAGAAGAAAGTGCGCAATTGTGCTCACTGCACGGACTACCCGTGCGACGAGTTACAGGGGTTCTTCTCCTTTGCTCCAGAGGCACAGGGCACACTCGAACAGATCAGGCAGAACCTGTAGCCTGCGTTGGAAAACTCGACGCTGCGCGAAGAGCGGAAGCTCGTCGGCGCCTGCGGCCTGTACTGCGGCCTCTGTCCTCGGTTTCAGTCGCGGTCGAAGAGCCGCTGTGAGGGCTGTTCCTCAGGTCGTATGGGGACGTATTGTGCCGTCTATCGCTGCGCACAAACCCGCGGGTATCTCACGTGTGCCGAGTGTCAGCAATACCCGTGTACTCGACTGAAAAGGGCACTCAAGCTCGATGAGGAGCTCGATAGCTTCATCAGTCACAGGGTGGCGCTTGATAACCTTGATCATATCAGCAAGTTTGGCATGGAATCGTTCTTGAGCAATCAACGTGAGCGGCGCCTTCTTGCCGAGCGGCTGATTTCAGGCTACAACGCCGGGAGATCGATAACTTTCTACTGCACCGCGTGCGCGCTTCTCCCTACACGCGTGGTCGGACAGGCGATCGCGCGCCTTGAGAAGCAAATCGCTACTGGGAAGATCGACCGTGAGGATCGTAAAGCGCTTGCCAAGCATGCGCGCCTAGTGATCGATGGTCTGGCACGGAAGCTCGATATCGATTTGTCGCTACGGAGGAAGAAACGATGAGAAGAAGTGAGAAGGAGATCGTCGACCGGTCACGGATCGAGGCCATCATCAATCGTGCGCTCGTTTGCCGGGTTGCCCTGTGTGACGATGCCCAGCCCTACGTCATACCGGTGAACTTCGGCTACAGTGACGGGTGTCTGTACATACACAGCGCTCCTGAAGGGAAGAAGCTCGATATTCTAAGGAGGAATCCCAAGGTTGCCTTTGAGGTGGACATCGATCATGCACTGGTGGCGGGAAACGAGCCGTGCTCGTACACGTTCAACTACCGGAGTGTCGTCGGATTTGGGACCGCCGCTATTCTGCACAACCCTTCAGAGAAGCGGAAGGGAATGGATGTTATCGTCAGCCACTATGCAGGAAGCAATGGCATCTACCCTGAGGATGCCTTGGCAAAGGTAACGGTAGTGAGGATAGAGGTCTCATCTATGACAGGGAGACAAACGGGATATTGATCACCGGTCGGTACCATATCTGTCGCTTTGCTTGACAATGCGAATTCTGGTTGTAGACTTCCGTGATTCATTGATCGTCCCTTGTGGAACCGGAGGCTGTGGGAATGCGAGCGTTAATAGGAAAATGGCGAAAGGAAGCTGAACCCTGGTATGGGGCGATGGGGCTTGCAAACCTTGTTGTTGGCACATCGTCGATCCTCGTACCGCTGATGGTTGCACGGGTTTTGGGTGGCACGGTGGAGGATGTCGGGCTCATATCGAGTCTGGCGAGCCTGATGGGAGTTATCGGAAGCCTCGTTTGGGGAAGGCTGTCTGATGCTGCCCACCGACGGAAGCCGTTCGTGATCGTGAGCTACGCCATGGTGGCAGCAAGTTTCGTTGGGATTGCGTTTGCACACTCGCTTGTATCGATCATCCTCTTCAACATGATCCTCAGCCTATTCTGGGTGGCGAACGCTTCCGTGAGCGTCCTTCTCGTGATCGAGAACCGCGACGAGTCGCTGTGGGAAGGGAAGATCGGTCATCTTAACCAGCTGGGCACGCTTGGCTGGGTATCCGGGTTGATCTTTGGAAGCGTTGCTCTGGCGGTGGCATCGCCGCGGCTCGGAGAAGCAACTGCAATCAGGTCCGTCTTCGGTGTCCTCGCCCTGGGTGGGCTTGTGGCGGCGGTTTTAGCTTCCTGCCTGATTCCTCGTACTCGCCCGAGGTTTGTTCGCAGGCGTTTTCGTGGGTCAATCCTCGCACTTGGAAATTTCATTGTGGAGAGGGCTCGCTATGCCCCGTTTCATCTCTATCACCGGTTCAATCCCCG
>CAZQUT010000045.1:5056-7569 GCA_964596555.1 uncultured Thermotogae bacterium | reverse complement strand
GGGGGTAAGTAGCACGAGGTGATTGTGATGAAGACTCTACTTGGGCTTTCTGTAGCTCTTCTCTTGGTTCCGCTCCTCGGTGCTCTTGCTCTCGGTCAAGCGAGCAGCAGCGCATCGGCCTCCGCTTCATCCGATGGTCCGATGGAGGTAACGATCGGAACGTTCAATTTCGTTGCCAGTGATTCGTTGGCTCTGGAGATCGTCAGAGATGAGAACTGCGCATGTATGTGTGGCCCTATCTCTGTGATCGGATTCCACGTTGAAGATGCTGATGACACGGTTCCCGTGAAGCTTCTAAACGATGCTGGTCTTCCGCAATCGATCGACAAATGGGTAGGGATGTTAACGCTTGTCTCACCTGATGGAACAGCGCTCCCCCCTGGCGCATACACAGCTGTCGTCGAGACGAGCGCAGGGACGTTCAGGGCACAGATCAGTATTGCCGCCGCAGGCATGACCGCCTCTTCATGGGGGCGCGTCTCATCCTCAGCCTCGATCTGCGGTGTTGAGATCCGGCTGTATCGCCTGTTGACCAAGGAGACTGCAACCAGCATCAGTCTGCACGCCGGGGATAAGCTGATGATTGCCCTTGCGGGGAACGCGACCACTGGCTATGCGTGGGAGCAGATTGATAGCGAAGGAGAGACCATTCTCTCACCCCTTGCAGGACTCGACTATCAGCCGGAGTCTGCTCCAGCAGGAACTGTTGGTTCTGGTGGCACGTTCTTCTTCCGATACAGTGCCGAGAGCACAGGACAGACGAACCTCACATTCACCTACCGCCGCCCATGGGAGGAGGGGCCAGGGGCAGATACAATCACGTTCCAAGTAACCGTAGACTAATCAGGAATGAGACAGGCTATTTCTCGAACGGTATGAATTGCCGAAAAGTAGCCTGTTGCCTTTCTTGTGATTTGGTTTCATCGTGACTCCGTCCTATAGTCTGGTATTCCCTATCCCAATGGGAGAATACCCGCAGGCACGGCGAATACGATTATCCTGTGCCAAGAAAGGAGCTGATCGATCGTGCAAAGAATTCTACGCGTGAACATGACAGACCGTACGACTACATTCGAGGAGGTCCCGGAGAAGTACAAGGAGCGCGCCGGCCGTTGGCTAACGTCAAGTATCGTTGCTTCCGAGGTTCCACCAACGTGTCACCCACTCGGCCCGAAGAATAAGCTCGTCATCTCGGCTGGCTTGACAAGCGGGACATCTTCCCCCACCTCGGCCCGTGTTTCCATCGGGGGTAAGTCGCCATTGACAGGGACAATCAAGGAATCGAACGCGGGAACCGGCTTTGCTCACATGCTCGCTCGCCTGCGCATTAAGGCGATCATCATCGAGAGAGTTCCGCAAGAGCAGGGAGAATACTGGACGCTTAAGATCACCAAGGATGAGGTGAACTTCATCCCTGCCGATACCTACGCGGGGATGAAGCTTAGTGAAGCTTACAAGAAACTGTTTGCCAAGCACGGGGACATTTCCCACAGATCGATCCTCGGTATCGGCGTAGCCGGGGAGTACATGCTCGGCGCTGCCGGGATCTGTTTCAACGACATGAAGGGACGCGCCACCAGGTACTCCGGACGCGGCGGAATGGGCGCAGTGATGGGAAGCAAGGGACTGAAGTTCATCATCCTTGATGATACTGACGCCCCCGGAGTGGAGATCGCGAACGAGGAGCTGTTCGACCAGGGACGCAAGAAGCTCGCCGATGCCCTACTCTCGCACGCAATCACCAAGCCAAAGGGTGCCCTCAATTCCTACGGTACCGCAGTGCTCGTGAACATCATCAACGAAGTGGGAGGTCTGCCAACGCGCAACTTCCGCACTGGCCGCTTCGAAGGGGCAACAAAGGTCTCCGGCGAGGCGCTTTTCGCCAACAACAAGGAACGGACTGGTAAGGAAGTGTACAACCATGCCTGCTCGCCAGGGTGCATCATCCAGTGCTCAAACACTGTCTACCGTCCGGACGGTTCGGAACACATGTCGTGTCTGGAGTACGAGTCCGATTGGGCGTTCGGCCCCAACTGTGGGATCGACGACATTGATACGATCGCGGAGCTGGTGAACAGGTGCAACGAGTACGGCCTGGACACGATTGAGGTCGGTGGTGCCCTCGCCGTGGCAATGGACGGCGGCTTCGCTGAGTTCGGCGATGGGAAGCGTGCCCTGGAGATCGTGGATGAGATCGGGAGGGGAACGCCGCTCGGACGAATCATCGGAAGCGGGGCGGTGACCACTGGGCGAGCGTTCGGCGTCAGCCGCGTTCCAGCGGTGAAGGGACAAAACATGCCCGCCTATGAACCGCGCGCGATCAAGGGAATTGGAATGACCTACGCCGTGGGAACGATGGGTGCCGACCACACATCCGGGTACACAATCGCCACCGAGGTGCTCGGTGTCGCCGGGAAGGCCGATCCGCTGAACAGTAACAAGGCGGAGATGGCACGCAACTTCCAGTACGCCACGGGATTCATCGATTCAAGCGGCCACTGCCTGTTCATCGC
>CAZQUT010000045.1:0-4956 GCA_964596555.1 uncultured Thermotogae bacterium | reverse complement strand
TGAGGAACTGGATAGCATCCTCGGCTAAGACTCAACATAGAATCTGCGAGCGGCGTGCTTAGGAAGCCCGCCGCTCGCCTACATAAACTATGGAACAAATCGAGATCCATCTTTACGGAAAGCTACGTCGCTACGCAGCGAATACTGACCCGCGTGCTGACTCCATCCTGCACATCGCGGCAGATGGAAAGACGATTGGGCAGATCGTCAAAGAGATCGGAATCAACAAGCGCGATCTAGGAGCAAACATCTTCGTAAACGGCGAGTACTCCGCACTTGAGCGAGTGCTTCATCAAGGTGATCGTCTCGCGCTGTTTCCAGACGACATGCAGCTCCTGTACAAGTGGTATTTCACGCCGAGGAAGTAAGATGAATGACCTAATCACCGTCGACGTGCACCTCTTCGCGTCGCTTCATCGCAGCCCGGGAGGCTCGCACCAAATACTCGAGCTACGACCAAGAACAAGCGTGCGTGATGTCGTTGAGAGACTGGCATTACCCGAGATGGAGATTCACCTCGTATTCGTCAATGGGCGCGTAGCATCCCTCGACCAGATGCTGCAAGACGGCGATCGCCTCGCACTTTTCCCCCCAATCGGCGGTGGCTAGCACTATAAACACTCAATCGCCGTGCCGCGCTTCTCGATGTGGCCTCGGCAGGCATGAATCAGCCACTTTCTAGCACAACCAAGGCAAATGGGGGTTGCATCCTAGCATTCCTGCGTTCCAGCATCAGGCAGTGTGCACTTATCCGAAGGATTGAAGTGTTTGAGTGAACGACCAGCCTCCCGACGCAGAACAGAGAGGCCGGTTTCGCATTTACAGGATCCCTGAGTTCAAGCGAGTGCGCAACTTCGCGATCATATCAGCTGTCATCTTGGGAAGGTCATAAGAAGGCTTCCAGCCCCACTCTTTGCGTGCCGCAGTATCGTCAATCGTCTGTGGCCAGGAATCGGCGATTGCTTGCCGCTTGTCCGGCTTGTATTCGCAGGTGAATTCAGGTATGTGCTTGCTGATCTGGGCTGCAAGTTCCCCCGCGGAGAAGCTCATCGAAGCGAGATTGAAGTCGCAGTGGTGCACAAGCCGGCTAAGATCAGCCTCCATGACATCGATTGTCGCCTTGATACAATCTGGCATGTACATCATTGGAAGAACCGTGTCCTCGCGAACGAAGCACGTGTAGTGCTTCTCCTTGAGAGCTTCGTAGAAGATCTCCACCGCATAATCGGTCGTCCCTCCTCCGGGGAGCGTTTCACTGGATATGATCCCCGGGTAGCGTAATCCACGTACATCAACGCCAAAGCGACGTACGTAGTAGTCCCCAAGAAGTTCTCCAGCAACCTTGGTCACTCCATACATTGTTGTTGGCCGTAATGGCGGCGCTTGCGGCGCGGGATCAGGCGGCGTCTCCGGCCCAAAGGCGGCGATAGAGCTCGGCGAGAAGACACGGGCGAGGTGCCGTTCGCGTGCCACCTCAAGAACGTTATACAGACCGCCCATATTCACCTGCCAAGCCAGTTGTGGCTTATCCTCACCGACAGCCGAGAGGATCGCTGCCATGTGGAATATCGTGTCGATGTTGTAACGATCGACAACTTCCTCAATCTGCTCCTTGTCCTTCACGTCGAGGCGCTCAAACGGCCCGCCTTCTCGCAGCGCAGCGCTCGGTTCGGTGTGGTGACCAGCCGCGACTACGTTCTCCGCTCCGTACCGCTCACGCAGAGCCATGGCCAACTCGGAGCCAATCTGTCCGACCGCTCCAGTGACCAGAATCCTGTTCATTCTCTTAGACAACCTATCTCCCTCCATCCGTGTGGGTGACGCATTGTACGTTATGGGGAGTGATGCCGGCAATGCCGGACGCACTACATTTCCGCATGCCACAATACGTAGGCAACGGTCGACGAGAGAATGGCGAGGAGTGTCAGGAGGGCAACGCTGCGTTTCTCCCCGATATGCCGTGCCAAGCGATGGTGGATGTGCTCCTTGTCCCCCGCAAAGATCGAGCGATGATGAGCCGTGCGCCGGATAATGGCAAAGGCAGTATCGGTAAGGGGGATGGCGGCGATGAGGAAGAATACCGGGATTGAAGATACCGTCGGCCTGTGCAGGAACGAGATGACACTGATCACGGCCAGGGAGAAGCCGATGAATTCGGAGCCTGTATCCCCCAGTAGGAGGCGCGCACGTGCCCAATTAAACGGGAGGAAGGCAAGGAGTGAAGCGGTGCATGCGCCTGCGATTACTGCGGCGAACAAATCGCCTGTAGAGATAGAGATGATCATCAGAACAAACATTCCAGGGGCGGTCGTGCCAATCAGCAGGCCGTCGAGGCCATCGATCAGGTTGACGGCGTTGGTGAGGAACACGATCCAGAGAAATGCTGCCATCCCGATTAGGGCGGGTGGGATTGGGGCTGAGTGTATTTGGCTTGCCAGTCCAGCGGCAGCGATTCCGGCGGCGATCACCTGGCCCGCGAGCTTTTGCCGTGGAGAGAGATTGGTCAGGTCATCGACCGTGCCGACGAGGACGACAATAATCACTGCGATAGCAAGGTGAAGATCGATCGTGACGGTGCTCGCTGTGGCGATGATGACGCCAATTATCATTGCAGGCCCGCCGATCGCCCGTCCATCTCCATGTGCAACAAGTCCCCAGCGATCACGTGCACGCAGGATACCTATGGCGCCCAGGGAAGTACTAGCCGCAGAGGCCAGACAAGCTGCAACCAAGAGTGAGACGTGCATGCACGCAGTTTAGTTGGAAGCCGACTGTTTGCCAAACTGCGCAGGAGATTAACTCCAGCTAGACGCGAGAGCTACCAGGATAGTGACGCCCCGATCTTCCATGCGGAGAAGCCCGTGGTATCGACCACGACATGGCTTGACACCGTGAAAGTTGAGCCGAAGGAGATGGAGGCTCCCATATCCGTCTTTCCCCAATCGAACAGAAGCCCTGTGGAAGTGCCAAAGAACGTGTCCACCGAGAAGGTGTAAGTGCCTCCCAATCCCGGGGTGGTCACTTCGAGCGAGACGATTTCCCAGTAGTCCTTTGAGTAGTAGAGATACGCATTGGCGATGGCATCGGTCTCCAACTCTACGAGCAAGCCATAGGCGGGCGTTGTAATGACATAGTTGGTGGTATTCAGGTTGGAAATGCTGCGGAAAGTAGTACCAGCATACGATGCACTGAATTCGATCCCGTATATCTCGATCCCCGTGATCTGTCCACCCGTTCCCAACAGGTCGGTGTATAGCTTGAGACAACCGAAGTCAGTCTCCAGAGATGGTGTGAACGTGTGGCTCGCTGTCTGCAGTGAGAAGACGTAGTTGAGTGTAATGTTCAAAGGAGAGTTGAACAGGTGCAGGAAGGAGAGTTCAATCTCCTGGCTCGTGAAGCCCGTCTTTGCGAACGTTGTTACGGCAGTGATGTCAATGCATCCGAACGTTGTAGCCTTGAACGTGAACTCCTCTCCTGAGAAGCAGATTTCCCCGGAATCGATTGTCGGATCAGTTAAGTAGGTCTTTGTCAGGAGCGTGGACGTGGTGCTAGACGCAGTCTGAGTGAAACTTATCCCGCTTAGGTCGGCTCCGAGGAACGTGGCGCTCTCCACCGAGGCGATTCCGCCGAGAAGCTCCCCGTACATATCTACGACGAATCCATAGTTTGGCCCGCCGGGGACCTCTGGTCCGATCATCGCCGAGTAGAGGCTCAGCACAACTGGATAGAAACTGAACTTCAGCACGCCTTGCGCGTACAAGAACGACCCCGACTGTGGCTCGAAGAGCATCTGCCCTTCAAAGCCGATAAACGCCAGCGATGCTTTCATGCCAAACTCTTGCCAGAGCCAACCATCGAGTATGAAGTCAGAAGTGCTTGATATCTCCAGGAATCCGATGTGCAAGCCGACATCAAGCGTTGACTTGAAGGAGGAGAAAGGCATTGTTTGCAATGGTGCTAGCCCAATCTCTGCCTGCCATGTTCCGGTGAATGGTCCCGCGGCCAGAGATGCTGTGGCCCCCAGCAACACGAATGCAAGAACTATGGCAATGATGCGGTAAGTCACGTTTTCTCCCTTCCTCCCCATCTGCTAGAGGTCTTTGACATGTGCCCCTTGAAGACTCCTGTTTGTAGTACCTTGACCGTACCTTTCCCGGGGTTGATCCTCTATGCTTTTCGACCACAGAATAGGGGAAACCGGTCACCTGCAATGGTGCGCTGTGAATGATCGCTGTTTACTAGCGCGGCGATCTGTGATAGACTAGCTGATCATGAGACGATTTGTATTGCTGGCCCATAAGGCACCGGTCATACCCGATTTTACGTTAAACGACCTCCCTGGGAGTGCGGGAAGGATCGATGTCCTCTGTCGAGCGATTGGTGCGGCTTTTTTTCTCTCTCACGACTTGAGAAGGGACGTTGAGGTAGACCTTCTCTTGCAGGACGAGGTTCAGATCCGGCTGGTGGGAGAGAGGTTGAAACGGCTAAACCCGGATGAACGTTCCACTGCGGCGCTGATCAAACATGCGTTGGAAAAACTGGATGAAGAAGAGGTTCAAAGTACACCCGGGATCTTCGTCTCTCGGCGCAGCCTCCCTGAAATGCTCGACCGCCTCTATCAGTTAGGAGCTCACCCAATCGTGCTGCATGAAGAGGGAGCGCCGATTGAAGCAGCATCGATACCTAACGACCCGGCGTTCTTCCTCTCCGATCATCAGGATTTCTCACCATCAGATGAAGAGGCGCTTGCGGATCTGCCTCGTGTATCGCTCGGCGAGAAGGCTCTGCACACCAGCCAATGCATCACAATCGTCCACTACCTCCTCGATCGCCAGCAGGAAGACGAGGGGAACCTGGTCCTCTGCCACATGGTGTGGGGCGAGCCGAAGGCGCTTCTCATCAAGGGACTTCTCGATGATTTCGATATTCCGGTGAACCTCGTTTCCCATGTACCTC
>CAZQUT010000044.1:0-7639 GCA_964596555.1 uncultured Thermotogae bacterium | reverse complement strand
GACGTCAAGTCATCATGTCCCTTATGCCCAGGGCGACACACATGCTACAATGGGAGGTACAACGGGTCGCAATACCGTAAGGTGGAGCTAATCCATAAAAACCTTCCTTAGTTCGGATTGAGGTCTGCAACTCGACCTCATGAAGCCGGAATCGCTAGTAATCGCGGGTCAGCCATACCGCGGTGAATATGTACTCGGGGATTGTACACACCGCCCGTCACACCAACCGAGTGGGGGGTACCTGAAGTCGCTCTTTTGAGGGCGCCTAAGGTAACCTTCGCAAGAGGGGTGAAGTCGTAACAAGGTAGCCGTAGGAGAACCTGCGGCTGGATCACCTCCTTTTTAGGGAGTTTCAGACCAGCACAACTTTTTGACATGTACCGCGCTATCCCTTTTCTCCCATATTCCTTCCCGGAAGGTGACGGATGTTACCTTTTTTTACCGGGAACTTTCCCTTTTAAAACGCGCCTTTTCCTCGAACTACTTCCACAACCAAGCTACCCTTGTCATGCTGTAACTTAAGGGGGTCGCATGATGCAATCGGTTCGTGAGAAGACGAGTATTAAGGACCTGTTAGTGGGAATGGGCGAATCGATCGATGTGGAACGGGGTGAGACGGTCTTTAACCCTGGAACTCCCAGCAACGCTGTCTACCTTGTAGAAGAAGGAAGGATCAAGCTATCGTTCCTCGATGAGAGCGGAAAGACGTTGACCATCGCCATACTTGATCCCGACCAGATCTTCGGAGAGATGTGCCTTGTAGGAGAGAAACGCCGGCGCTATCTGGCTTCGGCGATTGAGAATTCTCTGGTCCGTCAGGTGAGCAAGAAAGACTTCGTCGAGTCGGTAAACGCCGATCCACTCTATCTACAACTGATGCTGAAACACTTCGCTATTAGAACGCGCATCCTCGAGGAGACGCTGGAGGACTTCGCGTTCAAGGACATCCAAGCCCGCTTATCGCGACAGCTTCTTAAGCTGTCGAACGATTATGGCGTTAAGACGAAGGAAGGCATCCTTATTGGGTTCCAGCTTACGCACAAGGACTTGGCGGACATGATCGGCTCGGCACGAGAGAACACAACTCTTGCGCTCAATCGTTTTGCTCGTGAGGGCATACTGGACAAGAGCCGCTACCGTATCGTCATCAAGAATGAAGAAGGACTGCGCGAAAAGTGTCGTACGCGTTCTTAACGCGGATGCAAGCGGCTAGTCCCCTTCAATAGGCACCCCAAACTCATTACGTGACGCTATCTGCGAGAGAGGAAGTCGCGGCTGACATGCGGGGTGCTCTGCGTACCCAATTGGGAGAAGCGCCGCAACGCGGTACTTGAGCGGAACCGCGAGCGGTGGCCCAAGCTTTGCACCTGAGGGGGTATATGGTAAGGAATACAGCCCCTCTTGTGTGGCCTGCACCAGCATATTTGCTATTGCTATCCACACCGAGGGGATGGCGTAAGGCGCGTGCGGGTCAAAGAAGACCGCGATCAGGACAGGCGCTCTCTCAAGGAATGGCTTGCTCGGAGTGATCGAGTGCGCAGCAAACCACTCACGCAACTCTTCGTCTGCATTCTTGTAATACGTCGCCTCAGCCTCTTCGCAGATTGAGCGCAGATTGTGCTTCACTTCCGGATCATCGATCACGACAAAGTGCCATGGTTGCCTGTTTGCGCCCGATGGCGCCAGGCGCCCCGCATTGACAATCCGGATTATGGCCGACATCGCAACGGGAGTATCAAGGTACTCCCGTGCGCTGCGACGCTCGCGGATTGCTTGCAGCACCTGAGAGTCACTGCCAGTTGACATCTTGCCTCCGTTTCGGTTCTTGTGTTCGAGCGGCGGATGATCTTGTCATCAGCGACGCTCACCATAGATGGGATTGTGACTGCTGCATAGGCTGATTGTCAACAATGTAAGTTCGATCACGGAGCTAATCGAGTGTGTAATGAAGCGGGCTCGACCGAAGGTCGAGCCCGCTGTAGGCTCCTCATACTTAAGTAGTGACCTAGTCTAGACTTCGGCTAGTTTCTTATACTCCTGGTACCGCTCCATGTATTCCTCTTCGAGGCGCGCGTGCAGCTTTTTCGCTTCGTCGGGGAAGCTCTTTACGAGGCTCGAGTAGCGTACTTCTCCCATCAGAAACTCGTGGAAGTCGCCGGTTGGCTCCTTAGCGTCGAGTTGGAACGGGTTCTTCCCCTGTGCCTTAAGAAGCGGGTTGTAGCGGTAGAGTGGCCAGTAACCGACTTGCACGGCCAGCTTCTCCTCCTCTTGTGTCTTCCCCATTCCCTTTTTCAAACCCTGATTGATGCATGGGGCATAGGATATGACGATGCTTGGTCCGGGATAGGCTTCGGCCTCGAGGAAAGCTTTCAGGCACTGGTTCATGTTTGCTCCCATCGCAACAGAGGCGACGTAGACGTAGCCGTAGCTCATGAACATACGGCCGAGGTCCTTCTTCTTGGTCTTCTTGCCGGAGGCGGCGAACTTGGCCACCGAGCCGGTCGGTGTCGCCTTGGAGGACTGTCCGCCGGTGTTGGAGTAGACCTCGGTATCCATCACGAGGACGTTGACATCCTTGTTCATCGCCAGGACGTGGTCGAGCCCGCCGTAGCCGATGTCGTATGCCCAGCCGTCTCCTCCGAAGATCCAGATTGACTTCTTGGTTAGTAGGTCCTTCATCGACAGGATCTGCTTCAAGATGTCATTACTTCCAGTGCCTCGTTTCAGCAGTGAGACAAGCCTCTCACCGGCAACGCGCGATCCTTCCGCGATATCCTTACTCGCCAGCCAGTCGCTCAGTGCGGCCTTGATCTCTGCTGACACGTTGCCGCCAATCGCGTCCGTCACCAGTCTTGCCAGATGATCGCGTCGGGCCTGCATGGCCAGGTTCATCCCAAATCCGTACTCTGCGTTGTCCTCAAAGAGCGAGTTTCCCCACGCCGGACCGTAGCCGTCTTTGTTGACACAGTACGGTGCAGCCGGTGCGGAACCACCATAGATTGAGGAGCAACCGGTGGCGTTGGCGATGAGCATTCGCTCGCCAAACAGTTGTGTAGCGAGCTTGACGTATGGTGTCTCGCCGCAGCCGGGGCACGCGCCGGAGAACTCGAATAACGGTTGGCGGAACTGACTTCCCTTCACTGTCTCGGGTCCGATGACATCGTCGTGCACCGGAAGCTGCGAGGAAAACTGGTGATTCTTCACTTGTGGATCGGTCTGAGAGCCAAGCGGTTTCAGTGTGAGCGCTTTTTCTCCCTTCATCCCCGGGCACACGGAGACGCAGCTTCCGCAGCCGGTGCAGTCGAGCACGCTCACCTGGATACGGAATTGGAAGCCGTCAAGTCCTTTCCCCTTGGCGGGAACGGTGGCAAATCCAGCTGGCGCATTTGCAAGTTCGTCATCCGTTGCTAACACAGGGCGAATCGCCGCGTGTGGACAGACGAAGGAACAGAAGTTGCACTGGATGCAGTTGTCCGGATTCCACTCGGGGACACTGATCGCCACTCCGCGTTTCTCATACTGTGTCGTTGCCACTGGGAATGTACCATCGGGTCCGGTCCAGTCGTACTTGCCATCGAGGTCGGCGGCGAACGCGCTCACTGGAAGTGCGTCTCCCTCCTGCAGTTCCATCGGGCGCATCACCTTGATGACCCATTCAGGGATCTGCTTCTCTCCGTCATTGTTGGATCCGGATGCCGATGCCCAGGACGGCGGTACGTTGACCTCGACGAGGTTGTCCAGTGCCGCATCGACGCCGGCGTTGTTCATCTGCACAACCTTCTCTCCCTTCTTCCCGTAAGCCTTGACGATTGCTTCCTTGAGGCGTGCGATTGCCTCATCAACGGGAAGTACGCCGGCCAGCTTGAAGAAGACCGTCTGCATGATCATGTTGATTCGTCCGCCGAGGCCAACCTCACCAGCCAGTTTTACGGCGTCGATCGTGTAGAACTTGAGGTGCTTATCGGCGATCGTGCGCTTGAGCGAAGCGGGGATATTCGCCTCTAGTTCATCTCCTGCCCATGGGCAGGAGAGAACGAACGTTCCGTTCTCCTTGATTCCCGTAAGCAGATCGTACTTGTGGACGAAGGCGGAGTTGTGGCAGGCGATGTAGTCCGCGCTTTTGACGAGGTACGGTGATTGTATGCGTTCCTTTCCGAAACGTAGGTGGGACATGGTGATCCCGCCCGACTTCTTGGCGTCGTAGGCAAAGTACCCCTGGGCATAGAGGTCTGTGTTGTTCCCCACGATCTTGATTGCGTTCTTGTTCGCGCCTACGGTTCCATCGGCACCCAATCCCCAGAACTTGCACTGAATTGTGCCTTCTGGTGCAACGTCGATCTCGGGCTCCATGGGAAGTGATGTGTGGGTAACGTCATCGACGATCCCCACAGTGAAGTGGTTCTTCGGGGAGTCACCCTTTAGGTTGTCGAAGATGGCCTTGACCATCGCTGGCGTGAATTCCTTCGATCCGAGGCCGTAGCGACCGCCAACAATGATACGGTTGTCTCCGCGTTCCTTAAGCGTTGTCGAGACGTCCTTGTAGAGCGGTTCACCATCACTCCCGGATTCCTTGGTGCGGTCGAGTACGGTGATCCGTTTTACGCTTTCAGGTAGGGCCTGCAGGAAGTGATCGGCTGACCACGGGCGGTAGAGGCGAACCTTCAACACGCCGACCTTTTCTCCCTGCGAAGTCAGATAGTTGACCGTCTCTTCAGCGACGTCGCAGGAGGAGCCCATGAGGATAACCACACGGTCAGCGTCCGGCGCGCCCACGTAGTCGAATAAGTGATACGTGCGGCCAGTGAGGTCGCTTACCTGTTTCATCATCTCCGCGACGATTCCCGGGGTAGCTACATAGTACTTGTTAGCTGCTTCGCGGCCCTGGAAGTAGATGTCCGGGTTCTGCGCCGATCCGCGCAGGTGCGGATGCTCCGGGTTCATAGCCCGCTTGCGAAACGCCTCGATCTCATCCCAGGGAGCAAGCTTCGCCATCTCGCCATAGTCCAACACATCGACCTTCTGGATCTCGTGAGAGGTGCGGAAGCCGTCGAAGAAGTGGACGAATGGAACCTTCGATCGCAGCGCAGAGAGATGGGCGACGAGCGCGAGGTCCATAACTTCTTGCACCGACGCCGAGGCAAGGAGGCCGAACCCTGTCTGGCGGGTGGCCATAACGTCGGAGTGGTCGCCGAAGATGGAAAGGGCGTGTCCCGCTACAGCGCGCGCCGTTACGTGGAAGACTCCTGGCAGGAGCTCCCCGGCGATCTTGTACATGTTGGGGATCATCAGGAGCAACCCCTGTGAAGCGGTGAATGTTGTTGTCAACGCACCGGCAACGAGAGACCCGTGGACAGCCCCGGCGGCACCTGATTCCGCCTGCATCTCCGTTACCTGTAGTGCCTGGCCGAATATGTTCTTCCGTCCGTGCGCCGCCCAGGTATCAGCGACCTCGCCCATCGGCGAACTGGGGGTAATCGGGTATATCGCGGCAACATCGCTGAACGCGTAAGCAACATGCGCTGCCGCCGTGTTCCCGTCTATTGTCATCATGTGTTTTTCTGCCATATAAACTCCTCCTCAAGGTGTACGAAGTGTCGATCGATCAAGCACTCAAGCCCGATTGTAACCCTCCCTTTTGGCTGGTACAACGCTGGTTGAACCTTGGCATTGCCGATGCTTCCCCTGGGCATCGCAAAGGATTCCCTTTGTGAAGGAACATCAGCAGGGAGAGACCGTCAACGGATGAACAACACAGTGAACCCACAAGATCCAGCTGAGGCTTTACTCGGAGAAAAGAAATCGATATACTCTAATGTAACGCCGATGAACAACAACGCATCATTGTGGAGTAACCGTGGCTTTCTCCTCGTCTGGGCGGGGCAGAGTCTGTCCATGTTCGGCAGCCGGCTGACCTACATTGCGCCCTTCTGGTGGGTGTTGGAGAAGACAGGATCAGCGGCTACGCTCGCTGGTGTTGCCATTGCCACAGCTCTTCCGACTCTCTTTCTTGGTCCGATCGCTGGGGTGTTCGTCGATCGTCTCGACCGCCGGAGACTGATGATGGCGATGAACCTGATAAACGGACTTATTATCGGGATGGCGGGTGCCCTGCTGTTGACCGGGCAGCTTCAGGTGTGGGAGATATATGTGTTCACCATCCTTGCCTCCACGGCCTTCCATCGCCCATCCCTGCAAGCCTCGATCCCCAATCTCTTGACTGACGAGCAGCTGACGAGGGGCAACTCCCTCTATCAGATTTCTGTTGGCGCCGCTGGAATTGCCGGTCCGGCGGTCGGCGGAATACTCGTTGGCCTCATTGGAAGCGGTCCGACGATGCTGGTCGATGCATTGACATTCATGGTCGCCGCGATATCACTTCTGGCATCTTCCTTCCCTTCTCCGCGCACTCGTGTGCGAAAGGGATTAAGTTCCATCTACTCTGACATCGTTATCGGTTTCAGGTTCCTCTATGATAAGAAGGTACTCTTGTTCATGCTCCTTCTCTTCGCGCTGATCAACTTCCTCCTTGCCCCGACGAGTGTACTCTTTGCGATAATGGCCAAGGATGTGCTTCACGTTGGGGTGCGCGGTTTCGGTCTCTTCGGCTCAGCGCTTTCCGTGGGAATTGTTCTCGGGGGTCTCTTGACCGCTCGTCTCAAACGCTTCCGTCGTAACGGTTTGGGCATCATCTGTGGGCTTGTTCTCCTCGGTCTGATGTTAGCCGTGTTTGGCTTATCGCGGAGCATGAGCCTCTCCCCCTTGGGGCGCTGGCTCTTGTCGGATTAGGTGTGGCGATCGTTAACACGCTTGAGGCGGTTGTTTTTCAGACGCGCGTGCCAAACGAGCTGCAAGGGCGTGTGTTTGGTGCACAGTCTGCCATAACAGACGGCCTGCAGCCGATCTCGCTTGCCTTCACCGGGGCGATGCTAGTCGTCTTCTCTGCCCCCATGATCCTCATTGGAAGCGGAATTGCGGCTGCACTCGCCGCTCTGGCGGCACTTGCAAGCAGGAGAATAAGGGACCTGTAGTGCCGATTATGGCTCCTTCCGTTAAGAACAGGAAGACTGAGCTCCCTGTCTGAATTGTTTGCGCGAAGGGCTTGTGAGAGATATGCTACGCTTTGCCATGGGAGTAGATTACGTATTGACGGATAATGAACTGATCGCGTTTCTGTGCCACCGATGTCTAAGGCCTGCTCTTGCTAGGTATAATAGGAGTGGAATTCCAAGATCAAGGAGGCACGAGAATGAAGCGACTTGCAAAAACGTTACTATTGGTCGTGATGGTAGTATCTTTATTTGTTGCCATTGCGGCAGTAGCAGTGTCGGCCGACCCGATTCACGTCGGTGGAGGACGCTTGCTCACGAGTTCGTCAAGCCCGATTCACGTCGGTGGAGGACGCTTGCTCACGAGTTCGTTAGGCCCGATCCACGTTGGTGGTGGTCGGTGGAAGTAGCTAAGAAAAGGGGTCCAGCATGGTCGCGGGCTTAACGATCGTTCGCAAGTCTGACGAGCGAGAGGAAATTGAGAAGAAGCCGACCGCGCTGGACCTCCTTGTTCAACAGGGAACGTTCGACGTCACCCGGCAACGGATACTTGCTGGGAAGTATTTTTTTCTCGATGAGGCGAGCGAGTGGGA
>CAZQUT010000043.1:0-7648 GCA_964596555.1 uncultured Thermotogae bacterium | reverse complement strand
GATAACTGAGCGGGAACACGGGCGGTATGAGATTACCCACATGCCGGGAGCAATACGTGAGAGAAACCGCCTGATTAGAACGCGCAATCCTGTCCTACCACGCTATGAAAGAGTCACCTTCCACAAGGAGGTGATCTCCGTCCCTGCTAAGCCGCTTGCGGAGTTCGTGTGCCCGGGCCATCCGCTGTTGGATAGTGTCACCGACCTCATCCTGGAGCGCTATCGCAACTTACTGAAGCAAGGAGCGATCCTCATCGATCCGCAGGATCATGGGAACAAGATCCGCGCGCTGTTCTACCTCGAACACACCATTCAAGACGCCAGGTTGAACAAGGATGGATCGCAGCGCATCGTGTCACGGCGGGTTCAATTCAGCGAGATCGATGAAACAAGCGCTGTGCGCAATGCCGGCTACGCTCCCCACCTCGACTACCGCCCGGCAACAGAGGAGGAGCAGAAGCACATCAATCCGCTGCTCGAAGAAGACTGGCTGCGGCGAGAGGATCTTGAGACGAAGATACTGGAATTTGTCGTAGAGAATATGGTTCCAGAGCACCTAAGAGAGGTGATGGGACGTCGAGAAGAGATGGTGGACAAGACCTACGCTGCCGTAAAGGAACGTCTGACCAAAGAGATCACATATTGGGACTACCGTGCGCAGCAGCTCAAGGTACTCCAGGAAGCTGGACGACAGCCACGCATGAACTGGCTCAAGGCGCGTGAACGCGCAGATGAGTTGCAAGCGCGTCTGCGCACGAGGCTTGCCACGTTAGATAAGGAGCGCCAGATATATTCCTTGCCCCCGGTGATCATCGGCGGTGCATTGGTTGTTCCGCAGGGTTTACTCGATGAGGAGAGCGGTCGTAAGAAGCCGGCCCAATTTGCTCGCGAGACCGAGGCGGTAGAGAAAGCAGCGATGGATGCGGTCACGCGAGCAGAACGAGAGCTGGGGTATGAGCCGCGAGATGTAAGCGCGCAGAACGTCGGCTACGATATCGAATCGAGAGATCCACAGACGGGCAGTCTGCGCTTCATCGAGGTGAAGGGGCGTGTCAAAGGGGCACCAACGGTGACTATCACCAAGAACGAGATCCTCACTGCACTCAACAAACCGGAATCGTTCATCCTCGCGCTGGTATCTGTCGATGGTGGCTATACAGACTGCCGCTACGTGCGCGAGCCGTTTGAAAGAGAGCCCGATTTCGGTGTAACTAGTGTAAACTACTCGTTGAAAAAGCTGTGGGCAAAGGGGGAGGTGCCGGAATGACCCTAGAACACGGTTCGCGACGTAACGCGCTGGTTGCTCACCTCCATGCTTGGATGAAAGATGTGGAAGGCGAGCGTTTTGAATTTAAGGAAGCCAAGCAAAGCTATCCATTTGAGAAGCTCGCCAAATATTGCTGTGCCCTTGCAAATGAAGGCGGTGGAAGGGTCATTCTTGGAGTCACTGACCGCCGACCGCGTAGAGTGGTTGGCACACAAGCATTCTGCCAGATCGAGGATATTCGACGCTCATTGATGGAGCAAATACCACTGCGAATAGCCGTCTTCGAAATTTCCGATCCAGATGGGCGCGTTCTTGTTTTTGAGATTCCACCCCGCCCCGTGGGCGTCCCCATTAAGTATCACGGCGTTTATTGGGCTCGCCAAGCCGACAGTCTTGTACCGATGGGAGAGGGTGATCTTCGACGTATATTTGCAGAAGGAGGACATGATTTCTCTGCCACAGTATGCTCTGAGGCAACCCGCAACGATCTTGATCCACCAGCCATTGAAGAGTTCAGACGTCGTTGGATTGAGAAAACAAAGAACGATCATTTGGCAACACTATCGCAGGAACAGCTCTTGCGTGACGCAGAGCTTTGGACCGATGAAGGCCTAACTTACGCGTGTCTCATCCTATTTGGGACGCACAAAGGATTGGGAAGACACCTTGCTCAAGCCGAGGTGATTTTCGAGTATAGGTCCTCCGAGGCAGCGGGACCTGCGCAGCAACGGGAGGAGCACCGTAAGGGCTTCTTCGCTTTCTACGATGACCTTTGGAGTACGATTAACCTGAGGAACGATGTTCAGCATTACGAAGAAGGTCTCTTCGTTCTTGATATCCCGACATTTGCCGAACGTTCTGTCCGTGAAGCCGTTCTCAATGCCGTAAGCCACAGGAACTATCAGCTAGCCGGAAGTGTGTTTATCCGTCAGTACACACGGCGGTTGGTAGTGGAGAGCCCAGGTGGACTCCCTCCAGGAATAACCCCCGACAACATCCTCGATCGCCAGTCACCTCGCAATCGTCGGCTTGCTGATGCATTTGCGAAGTGCGGGCTTGTGGAGCGTTCGGGACAAGGCATGAATCTGATGTTTGAGCAAAGCATCAGTCAGGGAAAAGCACTCCCTGACCTATCCGGTAGCGATGAGCACTATGTCATGCTCACTCTGAACGGTGAAGTGAAAGATCCCCGATTCGTGCGGTGTCTGGAAAAGATTGCTCAAGAAACCCAAGCAAGCTTTGACACATATGACTTCTTGGTTCTTGACCTTGTTCACCGCGAGGTTCCGATACCGCCTTTGCTACGCGAAAGACTCGGTAAACTTGTGGATCTGGGCGCGGTGGAGCGCATTGGGAGGGGCCGGGGCACGCGGTACTTGTTGAGTCGGAGGTTCTACAGCGCCATCGGCACACGCGGGACATATACGCGAAGGCGAGGTCTTGATCGGGAGGAGAATCAAGCAATACTGTTGAGACACCTACGCGAATCTGGAAGGGTTGGTTGCGCGATCTCGGAGCTACAACAAGTCCTTACGGGAAGATCACGTGATCAGATCAAGCGGCTGCTCAAAGAGATGCGTGATGACGGGTTGATACGTTTGGTCGGTGAGCGCCGTGGAGCTCGATGGGTGATTGATGATAAGACCTGAGTATGGTGCACGATTTGGAGCAATGCGCCATAAGAGTGCGCCATAACAACGCAAGATGCGATGGTAACAGCATTTTTATGATGTACACGAGGTAATGTGATATAGAGGGGTGCCTGTGACACAGAAGAAGAAGCTGATCGAGGTGGCGCTGCCGCTGGTGGCGATAAACAAGGAGTCAGCGCGGGAGAAATCGATCCGCCACGGCCATCCGTCGACCCTGCATCTGTGGTGGTCTCGCAAACCACTCTCCACAAGTCGTGCCGTGCTCTTTGCCTCGCTGGTCGATGACCCATCGAGCCATCCTGAACAGTTTCCAACGCAGGCCGATCAAGAGCGGGAGCGGCAGCGGCTGTTCCGCATCCTGGAGGACCTTGTCAAGTGGGAGAACACGAACAACGAAGAGGTTCTGGGTAGGGCGCGCGCGGAGATCATGAGATCGACCGATGGGAACCCACCAGCGGTGCTCGACCCGTTCTGCGGCGGCGGGTCGATCCCGCTTGAGGCGCAGCGCCTTGGCTTGCAGGCGTACGCAAGCGACCTAAATCCCGTCGCCGTCCTCATCACTAAGGCGCTGATCGAGATCCCACCCAAGTTTACGGACAGGCCTCCGGTTCATCCCGCCCAAGATCACGAACTTGCAGAGCGTAACTGGAAACGTGCCGAAGGGTTAGCTGAGGACGTGCGCTACTACGGCGAGTGGATGCGCGATGAGGCGAAGCGTAGGATTGGCCATCTCTATCCTAAAGTGCGGGTTACCGCGGAGATGGCGGAAGGGCGGGACGATCTCGAACCGTACGTAGGACGCAATCTCACCGTGATCGCGTGGCTGTGGGCGCGGACAGTGAAGTGTCCCAATCCAGCGTGTGGAGCGGAGATGCCGCTTACAAACAAGTGGTGGTTATCCAAGAAGAAGGGGAAGAAGGCATGGGTTGAACCGATCGTCGATGGCGAGAAGAAGACGGTGCGTTTCGCGGTGCGAGCGGGAGAGGGAGAGGCGCCGGACGGAACCGTCAACCGGCGTGGTGCGCGCTGCATCGTTTGCGGTGAGCCGGTTCCATTCGATCACGTACGTGCAGAGGGGCAAGCGGGAAGGATGGGCGCGCGATTGATGGCGGTTGTCGCAGAGGGTGATCGTGCACGGGTGTACCTTGCACCTACACCAGAGCAAGAGGAGGTTGCTCGGAGTGCCGTACCCGAATGGAAGCCAGACACGGATCTTCCCGAAAGAGCGCTTGGTTTTCGCATCCAGACGTACGGGATGACAAGGCATGCCGATCTCTTCACCGATCGGCAACTGGTGGCGCTGACGACGTTCAGCGACCTGATCGCCGATGTGCGGGAGAAGGTGCTCAAGGATGCGACGGCAGCCCTGTCGGCTATGCCGAGCACGGCACAAGTAGGTGGGATGTCCGACGACAACGTGCCCCTCGTTAACGGAGGGACCGGTGCGCAGGCCTATGCCGACGCCGTGGCGACGTACCTGGCGCTTCTCATAGATAAGCAAGCTGATTTAGGAAATGCATTGAATAGATGGGAACCAGTTGCGCAGTGCCCGAGACAGTTGTTTGGGAGGCAAGCTATACCGATGATTTGGGATTTTGCGGAGGGAAATCCACTTGGGAATAGCTCAGGCTCATGGGTCGTACTGCTTAGCAACATGCGACAGAGCTTTGAATCTTCTCTTTTCTCCTTTGATCGTGCTCTCGGAGGCAGTGCCAAGCTTGTCGATGCTGTTCCAGCACTACAAGACTCCGACAACATACTGATTTCGACCGATCCGCCGTACTACGACAACATCGGCTACGCTGATCTCTCCGACTTCTTCTACGTCTGGCTGCGTAAATCGCTCGGGAAGATCTACCCTAATCTCTTCGCCACCGTCCTTACTCCGAAGAGCGAGGAGCTGGTGGCTACTCCATATCGTTTTAACGGTGGTAAGAACGAGGCGAAGGAGTTCTTCGAACAGGGCCTGGCTAAGGTGTTCGTGCAGATGTATCGGGTCCAGCATCCCGACTATCCGCTGACCTTATTCTACGCGTTCAAGCAGGCGGAATCTCAGGGCGACGGCGAGGTCGCCTCTACCGGGTGGGAGACGATGCTCACCGGCCTCCTCAGGAGCGGGTTTTCCATCACAGGCACCTGGCCGATGCGTACCGAGATGGGCTCTCGAATGGTAGGGCAAGGCACAAACGCGCTAGCCTCATCGATCGTCCTCGTCTGTCGGCCGCGACCGGAGGACGCCCCACGTACTACCAGGCGCGAGTTTATCCTGTCGCTGAAGCAGGAGCTTCCAAAGGCGATCCGGCAGTTACAGCGCGAGAACATCGCTCCAGTCGATCTGGCTCAGGCGGCGATCGGCCCGGGAATGGCGATCTTCTCCGGCTACCGCGAAGTCTTGGAGGCTGACGGTTCTGCGATGACAGTCCGTACGGCACTGGCACTTATCAATCAGGAACTCGATGAGATCCTCGCCGAGCAGGAAGGAGACTACGATCCGGACACGCGCTGGGCGATCGCTTGGTTTGAACAGTACGGGCTCAACGAGGCAGAGTACGGCGTAGCGGAGACGCTCTCCAAGGCGAAGAACACCTCTGTCTCTGGCCTCGTCGATGCGGGCATTCTGGAGTCAGGAAGCGGCAAGGTGCGCTTACTCGGTGTCAATGAGCTATCAACAGACTGGAATCCGTCAACCGACTCACGGCTGACGATGTGGGAGATTGCTCATCACCTGGTGCGGCTGTTGCACACAGATGGAGAGGGCGCTGCGGCGAATGTCCTGCGCTCGGTCGGCCCAATGGCGGAGTCGGCGCGCGATCTCGCCTATCGCCTGTATCAGATCTGTGAGCGCAAGGGCTGGGCTCAGGAGGCACTTGGGTACAACGCCCTTGTCGTCTCTTGGCCGGAGATCGTGCGACAGACAGCAGCATCACCGCAGGAGAGGAGCGAACAAGAGGGTTTCGATTTTGCAAGGGGGTAAAGTGAATGGCAGCCAGTAATCGGGAACGTGTCGGACGGGTACTCGATCTTCTCAACGACGGGTTGCAGCCGTTTGTTGTGCGTGAGTTGAAGTCATTCTACGGCGACAAATGGAAGGGGGCTACCGCTGGGTTCATCGAGGAGAGCAAGGACGGCGAGCTCCATTGGGATAGCTCGGGGCTGTTGCGCTTGATGTGGGATCAGTGGAACGATGTGTTCAAGAAGACGCTCGGCCACATGGAGCGTAGCCTGACAAGCGAGCTACGCGATACACGCAATCGCTGGGCGCACCAGGAGGCGTTTAGCCTCGATGATGCTTACCGGGCGATGGACAGCGTGGAACGGCTCCTCACCGCTGTCGCCGCGCCACAGGCCGAGGAGGCGCAGCGAGAGAAGTACGAGTTGCAGCGGGCGCGGTTTGAGGACCAGGCACGACGTGAACACCGCAAGGCGACGACCAGCAGCCTGCGCGGTACCCCGGAAGGTGGCCTACGCCCATGGAGAGAGATCGTTACGCCTCACCCGGATGTCGCTTCTGGAAGGTATCAGCAAGCGGAGTTCGCCGCCGATCTGGCGCAAGTGCACCGAGGAGAGGGAACATCGGAGTACAAGGATCCCAAGGAGTTCTATCAGCGCACGTTCATCACCGAGGGGCTGCGTCGGCTGCTGATCGGGGCGATGGAGCGGATGGCGGGAAAGGGTAGCGATCCGATTATCCAGTTGCAGACGAACTTCGGCGGAGGAAAGACACACTCTTTGCTCGCTTTATACCACCTTGTTTCCGGAGTTCCTCCGGCTGACCTGCCGGGACTCGATGAGGTAATCTCGGGGGCAAAGGGGAAACTGCCTAAGGAAGTCCGCCGAGCGGTGCTGGTTGGTTCCGCCCTCTCTCCGGCCGATCCGACAGTCAAAGACGACGGGACGGTCGTGAATACGCTGTGGGGCGAGATGGCGTGGCAGCTTCTCGGAGGCGAAGGGTATGCGATAGTGGCCAATGCAGATCGCGCATCCACCAGCCCCGGCGCGGATCTCCTGCGCAAGCTGTTTAAGGCGGCGGGACCGTGCATGATCCTCATCGATGAGTGGGTCGTCTACGTCCGCCTGCTCCACGGGAAGACGGGCCTTCCCGGCGGGACGTTCGATGATGCGTTCAGCTTCGCGCAGTCTCTGACAGAGGCGGTGCGTACATCGCCGAATGCGCTCCTCGTAGCGAGTATTCCGTCGTCGGACAACGAGATCGGAGGTGATGCCGGGAGGATGGCCCTCGATCGGCTGAAAAACGTTTTTGGGCGCATGGATTCTTCGTGGCGGCCGGCGAGCGCTGAAGAGGGGTTCGAGATCGTGCGCCGGAGGCTGTTCCAGCCGATCCTGGATCCGGCAAACAGCCGCGCACGCGACGCGGTGGTGAAGGCATTCAGCGAGATGTACCGAGAGAATACTTCGGAGTTTCCCAGCGAGTGCCGAGAGGGTGAGTACGAGCGGCGGCTGCAGGCGGCGTATCCGATTCATCCCGAGCTGTTTGACCGCCTGTACAAAGATTGGTCAACCCTCGATCGCTTCCAACGCACGCGCGGTGTCTTGCGTCTTTTGGCGAAAGCCATTCATGCCTTGTGGGCACGCGAGGATCACAATCTGCTTATTCTGCCGGCGACTCTACCTGTTGATGATCTGGATTTCAAAAGCGAGCTAACACGCAACCTGGATGATAACTGGGTTCCGATAATAGACCAGGACGTAGATGGCGCGACCTCTGTTC
>CAZQUT010000042.1:1798-7924 GCA_964596555.1 uncultured Thermotogae bacterium | reverse complement strand
TTGCTGACATGCGCCTTCCGCTCTACATCGCTCTGTTTATGGTTGCCGTTGGCGGCCTAGCCTACGGCGTCATCCTCGGACAGCATGAACAGGCGCAGGGGATCGCCGCGGTGTTGTGTACTTCATGCGTCGGCATAGAAGAGGCTCCGCACGAAGAGCCTGCTTTGTCTGAGGACGCCCTGTCTGCCCTGACGCGGCTCGACACGGATGTCAAACTCATTGTGTTCTATGCGCCATGGTGCCACACCTGCCCATACGCCGAGGCGATGGTGCAACAGGTGGCTGGTGCCACGGACCACATTACCTACAAATTCGTGAATGTGGACACGAATCGTGATATGGCTGCGTCCAACGGAGTTATCCGCTCCAACCGAACGATCGTGCCTGCGATTCTGCGTGTCGATACCGATGAGGTCATCTTCGGAATCGAGGATCTGGAGGCACGCCTGCTTGACCTGTTGGAGGTAGGTCAATGAGGCTATCGTTGATGCGGCGAATCAGCCAGGGGTTCGGGCTCCTCCTTGGCCTATTCGGGTTCACGGGAATTGGGATGACGCACATCATCTTTCCTGGCCTGCACTGCTATGCCTGTCCTCTCTCGGTAACGATCTGCCCGATTGGGTTAATGCAGAATCTCGTGATTTACGGTACTGTTCCCTACTTCTGGATCGGAACGATCATCGCCTATGGGCTTGTCCTTGGGCGCGGGTTCTGCGGCTGGTTCTGCCCGTTCGGCACGTTAAACGACCTCCTCTCGTTCAATAAAACTCGAATCAGCAGGAGCTTCTCCTATATGAAGTATGTTGTCCTCGTGGGGACGATCGTGGCCGCGTGGGCGTTCGCCGACACGATGTTCTGCAAGTTGTGCCCGGCGGCATCGATCGAGGCGTCAATTCCCTATCTCTTCCTGGGCGTGGCGCACGTCAACAAGCCGTTCATCATCCACATGATCTCCCTTGGAGTTGTCTTCATTGGGATGCTACTCATCTCCCGCTTCTGGTGCCGCTACCTGTGCCCAATGGGCGCGATACTCTCGCTGTTCAACAGGGTCAGCTTTTTGCACCTGAAGCTTGATGAGAACCGTTGTTCACGCTGCAACGCCTGTGCCGTCGCCTGTCCAATGGGCCTAAAGCCGTATGAGGAGTACGACGATCACAACTGCATCAAGTGTGGCGAGTGCACCAGTGCTTGCTCGCTCGACGCGCTCACCTTGACCTTCTCACCCCAGCTACCGCGCTTGAACAAGAAGAAGGATCACGTCTCTTATCGCAGTAGAATAGATACATAGATTAGGCCAGCGATGAATATCGCCAGCACCAGCGCAATGGCGATCCCTGACCCCGCTTGAGCACCCGATGATCTGATCGTGTAGGCGGCGATCTCGTAGCCGTGCGGCTCTCCAGGGCGTGCTGACTCCTCCGCCCACACCTCCCACGTCCATGTACCCGGCTCTTCTCCAGCGGTCGTCTGTCTGTTCAACACGAATATCCCATCCGAGAAAGAGCGAGGTATGGGATAGAGACTGCGCTTCTCATGCGCGTAGTGAAGCTTAGTATCGGTCACTGACCTATAGTAGGCGTAGGTCACTTTCCCATGCGGGCCGATGACGCGGGCGTAAAGCAGAAGCTGTGTGGTTGGCTCTACCCCGGTGATTGTGAGCGAACGCACCTGCAGCGCACCTACCCCGATGAGACCGCTGGGGGAGAATGACAGGGAGAGGTGGAGGTTGGCAAGGTGTGAAGATGGGGCCACGCCGGAGACGACCACGTAGCGATCTATCGTGTATTCGCCGAACGTGCCTTTATCCAAGGTAGTGCTCACACCGGCAGGATCGGTGGTGTCGCGGTTGTACGGATCGATGATCGTGTACGTGGCGCCAAACTTACCCGTGATTACCACCCAATGACAATCCTCGTTCTGGGTCGTCGAACCGTGGCAATAGCCTCCCCAGTTGACTCCGCAGATGACCGGATACCCTTGGCGCAGCGACTGGTCGATCACCCGCTCTGCCGTGCTGTCGATGCCGCGCTCACTTCGATTGACATACTGGGTGACAGAGACCTGTGGCGGAAGGTGGGTCCACTCCAGACAGCAGGAACCGGTATCACTTCCGCACCGCCCGTACCCTCCATGTGTCTTCAGCCAGTCGTTTAGGATTCCAGGGTCCATCCCGCTGCGTGCCTCACCAGTGCATGATGCCGCGCGTGGTATGGAGAGACTCACATCGTAGTAGCCGAGGACCATGGCAAAGGAAGTGATCAGGCAACCGGCCACGTCTACATTATCCGGGCAGCCATTGGTTCCCATGCCGCAGTCGCCCCAGTAACCGCTCGCTCCTTGGTATGCCTGATTGAACGTAGGGACATGAGCGGGAAGGGTGATGTTCTCTTGCCCAAGGGAGCCGGCGACAAAGAGCGAAACGAGGACTAGCGCCACACAGAGAATCGCCAATCCCTTCGTTAGCTTCACGCCTTCTCTTCCTTCTCCTTTGCGGCGACGTGCTGTGCCGCGACGTCCTTGATGTTGCGGGCCGCCAGCAGGCCGCTCACGGCGGAATAGACAATCCCGCGGCAGTGCCCAGACGCGTCGCCAGCGACGTAGAACCCAGGGACGACGGTCTCCATAGCCGGGCTCACCGGATAACGGGTGTCGTAGAACTTGATTTCGGGAGCGTAGAGGAACGTGTTGTCCGCGGTGAGGCCGGGGAGAATGTCGTTTAACTGTTCGAGCCCTTCCACCAGGTTCACCACCACTCGATCGGGGAGGGCCATAGAGATGTCACCCGGAGTGACGTCGGTCAGTGTGGGGGAGATCGTCGAACGGCGGAGTCGATCGATCGTCGAACGGTGTCCGTTCTTGAGGTCTTTCAACCGCTGAATGATCGGGCGTCCGCCTCCGATCGTCGTCGCTAACTTAGCGATCGCACGACCGTATTCCGTCGTGTCCTCCACCGGATCGGTGAGCTCGATGTGGGACAACAGGGCGAAGTTCGTGTTCTCCGTCTTCTCATCACTCTCTGCATGTCCGTTGACGAGAGTGAAGTCATCGTAGCTCTCCTTCACGACAAAACCCCGTGGGTTCGTACAGAACGTGCGCACCATGTCATCGTAGGTCGCGGTACGCACGCGCAGCTTGGCGTCGTACATCACCTGTTCGATCGATGTGTAGATCTCGGCGGGAAACTCCACACGTACGCCAACGTCGATCGGCCCGTACTCCGTTGCAATCCCCAGCCTGCCCGCCTCCTCGCGCAACCAGTAGGCACCGGCACGGCCGGGGGCAGCGAGGACGTAGCGCGCCTCGATCTCCTCATTTCCTGACAGGACGAAGACGTCACCCTTACGGGAGATATGCTCGATGCGGTTCTCGATCGACGTGAGAATCCCGTGATCCAGCAGGTGATGGTAGAAGCGATCGATGATCTTACGGACATGCGATGTTCCCATGTGGCGTTGGCGGCCGCTGATGAACTCGATCCCATAGCGGCTCGCAGTCTGCTTAAGCTCAGCGAGTGCCTGTTGGTCCTCTCCTGAGTACTTCTCTGGCGCACCGAAGGCCGTGAACATATTATCAACCTGATCGATGTACGACTGGATGACGGCTTCGTCCTGGCCAAAGCTTGCAGGATCACCACCGATTTTCGAAGTCAGATTGAGCTTACCATCAGAGAATGCACCCGCGCCACCGATGCCAAAACAGATGTGCTTCCGCGTGCTCGGCTCTTTGCCACGATCGACGAGAAGCACATCAAGCCCACACCCGATTAGCTCACTAGCGGCGAACAATCCCGCTGGTCCGGCCCCAATTATCGCTACGTCAACGCGTCTCATAGAAGGACCCTCCGTAGTTCAGTTACATCTGCGATTATGAGATCCGCAATCGAATCCTGTGGCTCTTTCTCGCTGTCCGAGCTCACCCACACCGACCACATTCCCGCACCGTGCGCACCGATTATATCCATTTGATATGAATTCCCCACATAGACCGACCTGTTCGCGGGAGCATCCAGCTCCTCCAACAGGCCGGCAAAGAGGCGCGGGTCCGGTTTGTGAATTCCCATGTCTCCGGAGACGGTTATCCTGTCAAAGAGAGGCTCAATCTTCAGTAGATTGATCTTTTCCCACTGCAGATCGCTCGGTCCATTGGTGAGCAGGCCAAGCGCGTATTTCTCACCAAGGTCAGCAAGAAGGGGGAGGACACCGTCGAAGAGCTCCAGGGACGCAGTGCGTAGTTTGACGTATACCTCGGACAGCGCGTGCGCCAGTTCATCATCAACAATGCTGTGCTCTTGAAGCAGTCTAATCCAGATCCGCTCGCGTAGTGACTTTGTGCTCTGATGGTCCGCCTCCAGCTCGTACCACAGGTCCGCGTAACGGCTTGCGGCCACGGATAGATCGCCGATGAGAGTCACTTCCACTCCGATGTGTTGCAGTGCAGCGACCATCGCCTGTTCAATGGTTATGGCGTAATGGCAGAGGGTGCCGTCAAGGTCAAAGACGACCGCGGACAGAGCGGGGGGCTGCAATGGTTGAATGATCCTTTTGATGAGCATATCCTGTATATGGTAAGGTAATTCGGGTGCGGCTAGATCTTAGGTGGGACAATCGGCGAAATCAAGGGGGCGCGAAGTTGCGGATCATTAGCGGAAGCAAACGGGGACATCGACTCGTCGACTGGGATGAGAGTGGGATCAGGCCAATGCGCGACTTTGTCCGCTCGGCGCTGTTCAATATTCTTGCTGACTTAGTGGTCGATGCCCGGTTCCTTGACCTGTTTTGCGGGACGGGGAGCGTAGGATTGGAGGCCCTGTCGCGTGGGGCGCGGGAGGCAACATTCGTCGATCGATCTCCCGGCGCATGCAGCATCGTGCGGCGAAACCTCGACGCGTTAGGCTTTCTCGACCAGGGCAGCATTCTGCACAAAGACTACGCGATCGGAATTGACCACTTGGAGCGGCGCGGAAAACGATACGACCTTATCTTCGTCGGCCCCCCATACGATAAGGGCCTTGCCGAAGCCGCTCTGCGCCTGATCGCCGAGCACGCGATTCTGGCCAAGGATGGGCTCATAATCACCGAAGTGAGAAACAAGACACACCTTGACGATAGATACGGACCCCTCGAACGTGTTGACAAGCGGATTTATGGGGATAATGTCCTCGACTTCTATGTCCTCGGCGAGCCAACGGCAAGCGTGCAAGACGAAAAGGAAGAGAGTAAGGAGGAAGAGTGAGTGAAAAACCCAAGAAGAAAATGATACTGGTGACAAACGATGATGGTGTAAACGCACGCGGAATTATGGCCCTAAAGGAGGAACTCGACCGAGTGGCGTTCGTTGAGGTGTACGCACCGGACCGAAATTGGTCTGCCGCCAGCCGTACAATGACCTTTCACAAGCCACTGCGCGTGGATAGCGTGCGGTTACTCAACGGGAGTATAGGGCACATGACGAGTGGCACGCCGTCCGACTGCGTCTCACTTGCCGTGCTCGGCCTGCTGAAGGAGAAGCCAGATCTTATCGTATCAGGGATCAATGACGGTCTTAACATGGGTGAAGACGTTACCTATTCCGGCACAGTTGCTGCGGCCATGCAAGGGGCGCGCACCGGGATTCCTGCGGTGGCCGTATCCCTCGATATCAATGTCGACGAGTTGGAGATACCGGACTACTCCAAGGCGGCTCGCTTTGCTGCCCGACTTGCGGCGCTGATTCTGGAGGAGAACCCCCTACCTCCTGGAGTTCTGCTCAATGTCAACGTTCCCCGGCTGCATCACGATAGGCCGGCGGAGGTAAAAGTGACGCGGCTGGGAGGGCTGGTCTACAAGAACTATCTAGTGCAAGGTAAGGATCCGCGCGGACGGAACTACTATTGGATTACCGGAGAGCCGCGAACACAGGTTCCACGGGAAGAGGAAGGGACGGACATCTGGGCGATCACCAACGGATACATCTCGATCACGCCCATTCACCTCGACATGACTTATCAACCGTTGGTCAATGGCTTGAAAAGCTGGGAAGATAAGACCTGGGTCGATTGATCGAGGCTAAACCTTCCAAATCGTCCAGATTCCGATCAGGATGAACAGACCGCCCGCTGCATAGTGAATGAATCGGATAGTGTGCGGC
>CAZQUT010000042.1:0-1698 GCA_964596555.1 uncultured Thermotogae bacterium | reverse complement strand
TACGGAGAAGATACTACCAATTCTACGCGAATGTTAACTACCGTTCCTGCCCCGAGTGTCTTGCATTGCACGGGCGAATTGCCGCTAGGGAAGATGCCTTCCCGCATTGTCCGCAAGGGTGCCAGTACGCAATCGTCTCCTTTACGCGCAAGGAACGCTCCTTCCATAAGGATCAGCGGCGTGAGATGCGTATTGCTGCGCGCAATGAACTGAAGCGGCGAGGCTTGTTCGCCCGTGGGATCGCGCTCCTCGGGGAGAATAACGAAGAGGCGCTCTCACTCCTGGCGGAGTCGGCGCGTTACGATCTGTATATTCCGGAGGTAGAGCGCCTCGTCGAGCAAAAGGGCGGTGTCCTACAGCAGACACCGTCGATACGGGAGCGGCTCCTCAAGTTGTTCGCTCAGGCATATTCTGACAAGTTTGGCTGGCGGCGCTATGAACGCCTTCCTGAGTTGATGCGCATCGCGCGCGAAGAAGAGGGCATCAGACGCTTGCGGGAGCTTCTCACGTGAAGATGCGTTTTTCGCCGGCGCAGGAACACGGGCTGATCATCTTGGTGGCAATCGGGATCATCGCCAGTGGGTTAGCTCTGCTCCCACCACTCTTTGTGAGCCACACGCGGATCACGGTTGCTCCCATCGAGCTGTCCGGCGTCAAGGTGCTGCTGCCGACCTTTCTTGATTCGCCGCCGAAGGTCAACCTAAATTCAGCGGGAGTCGATGAACTAGATGAATTGCCCGGGATAGGCCCAGCTAAGGCTGAAAGCATTGTTGCTTACCGCACTGAACACGGCCCGTTTCACTCACTCGATGAGCTTGCAAATGTGAGCGGAATCGGCAAGAGCATCATCGAAAGGATTGCTGACCTTGTTACCTACGGGGAATGAATGATCGATGTGTCAATCGCCAGCTAACGTGCCACTAACCCGCGGGTGCGTTCGGGTTACGCCTGACGGTCCGTGCAGAGCCGATCCTGTCTCAGTGGATCCTGGAGTGTCAGCATCCTAACAGCTCAGTAATAGGGCGTACGTGTGCGATGGCGTGGAATAGCCTTGTATTCAGGGTTCTGCCCCCTGTTCCATAACGCGTTGTCAAGCTGTTGCGCGGTGACTTGGTAACCAGTGGCGGTGATTGCTCTAGCGATAAGCTCGACCGCGTGCACCGCGCAGGCGCGTATCTCAACCTCTTCCTCCGAGCCAGCGGAGATCAACTCTCCCTGTCCGATACGGGTCAGAAGACCCTCTTCATAGGCGAGTATTCTATCTACGCGCAGCACGTGTGGAACCATGTTATCGGCAAAGATGGTCAGCCGATTGAGGTCGTGAAACTTTCCTGGCCCTCTTCCATCAAACGCAATGGCAAGGTCCGATGCCGTGATCTGCGCCCGTTTGCAGAAGGGGACGTTCATTCCCCTGTACTGCTCCTCATCAAAGAAGAGCGGCATGACGCGCAGGATATCGACCAGGCGTACGGCAGAGTGGTCTGCAGCTGCGACAAGCTCAGTGAATCTCCCGTGAAAGCGAGCGCGCAGATATGAGCCAAGGTCGTTCAGCGCGCGGGAAAAGAGCGACATCAGCTCCTCGACCGCCGAATCGTCCATATCCTGAGCGAACATTCTGGCGCAATCACTGGCTGTGATTTCAGAAAGCTCACGTGCAGATAGCGGACCTCGCTTCGTGAACAAGTCGGTGAGCGAGGA
>CAZQUT010000041.1:4552-8210 GCA_964596555.1 uncultured Thermotogae bacterium | reverse complement strand
ATCGATGTGCGTCCCTCCATGATCTTCTCAAGCGAGCGTTGGATCACGTTTTCGGTCTGTGAATCGATGCTCGCTGTCGCCTCATCGAGGACGAGAATCTGCGGCTTAAAAGCCACTGCGCGGGCAAATGACAGGAGCTGCCGCTCTCCGACCGATAGCGTTACCCCGCGCTCCTTTACCTCGGTTTGGTATCCGTTCGGCAGTTCCTCGACAAAGGAAGCGTTGGCAAATCGTGCTGCCTCCATAGCCTCTTCCTCGGGGATCTCCGAGTACAAGCGGATGTTCTCCATGATATCGCCCGAGAAGAGGAAGACCTCCTGCAACACGACAGCCATGCGCGAACGGAGGAATGCCAGGTCGAGCTTCTCAATAGCGACGCCGTCCAGCAGGATCTCCCCTTTCTGGATCTGGTACATGCGCAGCAGCAACCGGATGATCGTCGTCTTCCCCGATCCGGTTGGACCGACGATCGCCACGCTCGAACCGGGCGCGACGGTGAAGAAAACGTCCTTCAGCACCCAGTTCTCATCCTTGTAGGCAAACCACACGTGGCGAAACTCGATCTTCCCTTGCAGATTGCCGATTTTCTCTCCGCCGCCGCGATCCTCCTCAGACTCATCAAGGAGGATGAAGATCCGCTCCGATGCAGCCATTGCTCCCTGAAGGACGTTGTACCCCTGCGACAGATCGAGGATCGGCTCGAAGAGCATTCTCACGTACTGAATGAATGCTGTAAGCGCCCCAAGGGAGAGGCTCCCTTGCAGGACGTTTCGTCCGCCGTACCAGATGACGAGCGCGACGGCGAATGAGCTGAGGAAGCTCATCAGCGGGCGGAAGACGGCGAATGTTAGGAGCTGGCGCATGCTGGCGCTGTACTTGTCGACGTTGATCTTCTGAAAGCGTTCGTTTGCCTTGATCTCCTGCACGAACACTTGAATGATCCGCATCCCCGAGATCGATTCCTGCAGATTGGCGTTTAGCCGCGCGATCTGACGTCGCACCTCGCGGTAGGCGGAGCGCACCCGTCGTCTGAACTCAAATGCGGCGAGGACGATGAACGGGAACAGGGCGAGGATCGCGAGCGCGACCTTCCACTCCAGGTGGAACATGATCGCAATCACTGCGAGGATCAGGAACGCGTCGCGAAACAGGTTGACGAGCATGGAGGTGAACATCTCGTTGATCGCGGCGACGTCGTTTGTCACGCGCGTGACGAGCCGCCCCACCGGTGTGCGATCGAAGTAGGATAGCGGCAGGCGAAGAACGTGGGCAAAGATCTGCCGGCGCATGTCGTACATTACCTTCTGCCCGGTCAACTGCAGCAGGTATACCTGCGCCACCCCAAACAGGAAGCGAATGACGAGAGCTATCGCAAACAGGATTGCCAGCCTGATGACGCCGGTGATTGCTCCCTGACGCAGCGCAATCGTGTCCACGGCAGGAAGGGTACGCAGCGCCTCCTCTGAGGCGAACGAACCGCCGGGCACGGGTGTGAACGCCTCCGGATAGCGACTGGTCACAGCCTCCTGCGCGCTCCCCTGTGGCACAAACAGGTAGCGCTTTGCGGTGAGTGCGCCGGATAACTCCCATCTCTTACGTGTATCAGCAGGAACTTCGTTTGTGCGTACCAGGTAGCGCCCTTCATCAAGAGCGATCGGATCGCCAACGTGTGGAGCACTATCCAACGTGACGACCGCCCACGGGAGCGTAAGGAAGTCATCGATTGCGATCTTGGTGATGTAGGGGAGCCCTATCTGGACCCCGCTGAGAACCAGGATCAGCAGCACGCAGACCAAGAACATCTTCCAATAGGGTTTAAGAAAGTGAACGAGCCTACGCATCAGGCGTGCGTCGAATGCCTTACCCATCACATCATCATCGTGCGTGTCATGCTGGCTCACCGTTCACCTCCCTTTCTGCCTGTTGCAGGTCCCAGATGCTGCGATAGATGCCACCACGGGCGAGGAGCTCTGCGTGCGTTCCTCTCTCAACGATCTGCCCCTTGTCCAGCACCACGATTCGATCTGCGTGCATGACAGCCGAGAGGCGGTGGGCGATGATAATGGCCGTTCTCCCGCGGAAGAACTCGCGCAGGTTGCTCAGGATGAACGCCTCGCGCTCCGCATCGACTGCTGACAGGGGATCGTCGAAGATAAGGATCTGCGGGACGAGAAGGAGCGCCCGCGCGATTGCTACGCGCTGCTTCTGGCCGCCGGAGAGGGCGATGCCGCGCTCTCCCACACGCGTCTCGTACCCCTCGGGGAAGGCGATAATCTCATCGTGAATCCCCGCTAGACGCGCTGCCTGCTGTACCTGGTCCGTGTTTGCGCCGGGGTTTCCGAAGGCGATGTTCTCAGCTATCGAGGCAGAGAACAGGAACGGATCCTGAGGAACAAACCCGATCATTCCCCGCAGCACGGCGAGGCTCAGATCGTGCACGTCCTCTCCTCCTAGATGAACGCACCCCGGCGGAGGGTCGAAGACGCGCGGGATCATGCGTACAAGTGTGCTCTTCCCCGAGCCGGTCAGACCGACGAGGCCCAGCGTCGTCCCTTCCTCGATCTTAAGATCGATATTAGAGAGGGCAGGAGCGTTTCCATCCCGCGATGGATAGGAGAAGGTGAGGTCTTTGATCTCTATCTTCGATCCGTGGGGAGTACGGGGGTGCGGGGAATCGACGATTTCCGGCGCAGCCGCAAGCAGGCGGTTGATGCGCTCAAGCGATGCCCGTCCGCGCTGGATGATGTTCACCGCCCAACCGAGCGAGATCATCGGCCAGGTGAGCATCATCAGGTACTGACTGAACGCGACGAAGTCCCCAAGCGAGATCGATCCGCTGATTACGCTGATCCCCCCGGCCCACAGGACAATCGCCATCGTCGCCCCGCCGAGGAGCTCGATCAGCGGCTCAAACAGGCCCCACATGCGGACCAGTGCCATATTTTTGTCGATGAACGTGCTGTTGGTGGCGGCAAAGTCACGCTCGGTCCCCTCTTCCTGTACGAACGACTTCACAACGCGGATCCCGGCCACATTCTCCCGCACCTTCTCCATTAGGCCGGAGAACGCCTCCTGGACCACTTCGAAGCGGCGGTGAATAACCTTGCCGAAACCTAGCATGAACACGGTGAGAATAGGAAGAGGAATGATTGCGTACAGGGTCAAGCGCGGATCGATGGAGAGCATGATCCCAATTGCCACCGGGATCATGAATATCGGGTCGGCGATCGTGAGAACGCCGAACCCGCAGGCACGACTGACGGCATCGATGTCGTTCGTCGCGTGCGCCATCAAGTCGCCCGTCTTATGTTCGTTGTAGAACGATGCCGAGAGACGGAGCAGGTGTTGGTAGAGCTTGCTGCGCAGGTCACGTTCGATCTGGCGCGCGCTCCCGATGAGGAAATACCGCCACAGGAAACGAAAGAGCATCACGACCGCGGCTAGGCCAACGATATACAGCCCGCTCGTCAGAACGCTTCCCTCACCGCTGGCCAGGCGATCTATCGCCCCCCTTATCACAAGCGGCACGATGAGCCCCGCTCCGTCGACAACCAACAAAGAGAGGAACCCGAATAGCACGCGCCTGCGATACCGCCAAAGCCAACCTGTCAGTCGATCCATGGATAGAGATCGTACCCTGAAAAGGAAAAGACGCAAC
>CAZQUT010000041.1:1651-4452 GCA_964596555.1 uncultured Thermotogae bacterium | reverse complement strand
ACCTGTCAGTCGATCCATGGATAGAGATCGTACCCTGAAAAGGAAAAGACGCAACCAAGTGCCACATTTATCCAAGACGTACGCAGTGATCGCAACCGGCTATTCGCGCTCCACTCTGTCTCCCCTCGTTCCCTCCGAATACGCCAAGCACACTCGAAGAGACACGTCTCTCCTCAACGGAGCTTAACGAAACAATCCTTGTTACCTTGGGTGTTTCATGATTCCTATTCCCGCTTTCACGTTCTGCGTCACTCCGTCTCTTGAAGGATGCACGATGAATCGACAAATTCTACCACTGTGGCTCACGAGTACCGCGCAGGCTCTCGCTCAATTTGTCGATGACGATAAGCGCGGTATAATCGGTCGATACCGTGTCCAAGTACTCAAGGAGGAGCACATGATTCATGCTCGTCGTTTCGCATTTCTTTTCATCGTAACCATCGTCCTCGTCTCGACCCTTGCCGGGGCCAACCCTCTCCCGGGACTGCGCGTCAGTCTGCCTCCGGTGATGGGCTGCCTGCCGATCGCTTTCGCCAACGGGTGGGATCTATTTGCACAGAACGGCCTTGACGTAGACGTAGTTGGCCTCAGCGATAACCAGGCACGTATCCTCGCCCTCATGGCTGGAGATATCGATGGGATGATCTGTGACGTCTCCACGGCAATACTGTTGATAACCAGCGGAACGGATATCGTCATCACGAGCACCGCCTACCATCCCGAACAGACGGGAAGCCTTGCCCTCCTGTCACCGAGTTACTTCCATATCGATTCGGTCGACGACCTTCTCAATCGAACAGAAACTGGGAACACGCTGAAGTCGATAGCAATTACAGAGATGAGCGACATCGAATACGAGGTCGACTCCCTGCTCATCAGCTTGGGACACTCGGTAAGCCCGAACAAGGACTACTCTTACTGGCACGACATGCTACAGCTAGCGATGTTCCTCAACCTGGGCTCGGTCTACGCCGCTGTCCTGCCGGAGCCGTACATCACGTACCTCAGCAAATACCCCCAAATTAAGCCGGGAAGTACGTTTGTCCATCTCTCCGACTTTGCCGGGATTGACCTTCTTCCAAGCATTATCGTATTCCGCCGGGACGTGGTCGATAAATCTCCGGATGCCGTTACAACGTTTTACGACGTCTACCGAGAAGCAATGGATAGGATCAATGACATGCCCAGAGATGAATTGACGACGACGGGAATCGACATCGCGCTCTCTCTCTTCTTCCCCGGATTGGGCAAAGACGCTGTCCCTGAAGGGATACTCGATGATTTCGCTCTTCCGCACTTCTCCTACCCCGAGATGCTCTCCAAGCAGAAGTTTGAGGATGTAGTTGCGTGGCTGAAGTGGAAGGGTTATACGTGGAAGCATCCTGCATACGAAGATGTAACTACGGATCAATTCATAAAATGATTGATGTAAATGCAGTAACTATCGATTACGGACATGGAGAACAGACAGTGCGCGCCGTAGAAGATGTCTCCTTTCGCCTGGAGAAGGGAAAGAGCCTGGCCCTTATCGGTCCTTCCGGATGCGGCAAAACATCGCTCCTATTTGCCCTGGCCGGTCTTCTCTACCCGCGTTCCGGTACTATAGGTATCGATGGAGAAGAGGTAAACACTCCCCGTCGCGATGTGGCGCTCATCCTGCAAAACGCCGGTCTTCTTCCGTGGAAGACGGTATGGCAGAACGCCAACCTCGCCCTGTTGTTGAATGGCGACTTTCCGCAACAGAACGCAGCCGAAGTCCTCGCACACTTGGGACTGGACAACGTCATGACGCGTTTCCCCGCTGAGCTGTCTGAGGGGATGAAGCGACGCGTTGGAATTGCTCGCGCGCTCTCCACCGCGCCATCCGTCCTGCTGATGGACGAACCTCTTGCGTCGCTTGACACGTTGACACGAGAGAAGATTCAGGACCTGTTCTTGAACTTGTGGCACGAACATGAGTTCTCCATGATCCTCGTAACACACAACATCGAAGAGGCAGCTTTCTTAGGGCAACGGATCATCGTGTTCACCGACCGCCCGGCGCAGATAAGTGCGACAATCGACAACCCGCAGATGGGATCCATCGATTTCCGTCAGAACCCGACATTCCATGGGGTCATGTCCCAACTCCGGGAGGCACTCGAAGCATGAAACGTGTTATTACCTACGTCATCAGCATCGCCGCCTTGCTCTTCGCGTGGGAGATGGCGAGCATCGCCGTGAACGTGATCAATCACGCACTGATCCTCCCTGGACCATTTGATGCTCTATCGCAGGTGGTGAAGAACGCGGCGGAGCTGCAACGCAACTTTATGGCGAGCGCATGGCGCCTCATCCTCGCTATCGCTATTTCCTTGGCGACCGCGATGCCCCTCGGACTGGCGATCGGTCGCGAGCCGACGCTCGATCGCTTCTTCTCGCCAATCATCTACATCACCTATCCCATTCCGCAGGTTGCCCTCATTCTCTTCTTGTTCGTTGTCTTCGGAACGGGAAGCGCAACCAAAGTGGCGATGGTCGCCCTTGCACTCTTCTTTCAGATCCTGGTCTCTGCACGCGGTGCGGCGAAGAATATCGATGAGGAATACGTGATAAGCGTCCTCTCAGCAGGGGCGACGCGTTGGCAGGTCTACCGACATGTTGTCCTCCCCGCCAGCCTTCCCCAGATCCTGACGAGCGTGCGGGTGAGCATCGGACTTGGCATTGCCTTCCTGTATATCGCCGAGACGCGAGCCGCACTGGGAATAGGATTGGGATCGTTCATCAACAAGCACATGCTCTTCAGCAGGGACAGAGCGTTC
>CAZQUT010000041.1:0-1551 GCA_964596555.1 uncultured Thermotogae bacterium | reverse complement strand
AGGATTGGGATCGTTCATCAACAAGCACATGCTCTTCAGCAGGGACAGAGCGTTCGCGGGGATAGTTGCCATGGCTGTCCTTGGCCTTCTCCTGTACATCGCCGTGGACGTCATCGAACGGATCCTCTGCCGCTGGAAGTACGTAAAGAGGCAGTCTCTCAAATGACATCAGCAACCGCTACAAGGACAGAGGAACATGAAGATTAGCAGGATCTACATCGTCGCCAACACGAGCAAGGACGGTTCACTCCGTACCCTGGCTGTGCTCAAGGCGTGGGCACAGCTGAAGCGAATCGAGACGATACTCATCGATTCTGACCGTCCAGCCTTTTCCGAGGCGGAGGGAGCGCTCGTTGTTGCCTTGGGAGGGGATGGCACAGTCCTCCGTGCCGCCTCGATTTTCGCCGACTCGGCGATCCCCATTCTGGGCGCAAACCTGGGGAGCCTCGGTTTCCTCACGCAAGTGAAGGCACCATCGCTCACTGCCGCGCTAGAAGGAGTGCTGCGCGACTCGTTCGTCATCGAGGAAAGGATGCGTCTATCATATTCATCAAATTACGGTACAGGGACCGTTTTGAATGATGTCGTCATCAGAGGAACGTCAGCCTTTCGCTTCTGCGAGCTGGAGCTTCTATGGAGCGATGGCGTGGTGGCAAGCTATCCCGGCGACGGGCTGATCCTCTCCACGGCGACCGGATCGACCGCGTACAGCCTCTCCGCTGGTGGGCCGGTGATCGTCCCTCCGGCAGCGTGCATCATGGCAAGCCCTCTGGCGGTGCACAAGCTGGGTATCCTGCCGGTAATCTTCCCGGCAGAGGAGGTCCTGCTCGTGCGCACGCACACGCAGGTAAGCCTCTATGCCGATGGCGACTTCGCCTTTGACCTGCCGGCGGATACGAAGATTACGATCAAGCGTGCCGACACACCAACGAGACTGGTGCGGATGGCGGATGCCCCGTCATTCTTCCATGTGTTGCGGGAGAAGCTCAACTGGGGCGATGAAGCCAAACGAGAAGGGAAGTCGGGTGATCTTCCTCGGCAACCGTAGTCAAGAGATCGATCAACGCGCGGGACGTGGAAGACACTGTCCATAAGTAATTCGGGCAAGAAGGGGCCATATTGAACAAGAAAACGCTGGACTTATCTGGAATCTATCCTCCAATTCCCACCCCGTTTGATTCCGATGGGAAGATCGCCACGCTCGCCCTCAGCGAAAACCTGCACGGATGGAATCAGTATCCGCTGCGCGGCTTTGTAGTCCTTGGTTCCAACGGTGAGCTTGTCCTACTGAGTGAACAGGAAAGAGTACGCGTACTTGAGACTGCTCGCGATGCTATCCCGCCCGATAAGCTGATGATCGCTGGCACGGGTTGCCAATCGACTGAGCAGACCGTTGAGCTGACAAAGAGTGCGGCCGCAGTTGGAGCGGATGCCGCGCTAGTCGTTACCCCGTCATACTATCGCGGCTTAATGACGAAAGACGCGCTGCGTAAGCACTTCCACGCGGTAGCCGAAGCCTCGTCCATTCCAATCATCATCTACAACATCCCG
>CAZQUT010000040.1:2730-8515 GCA_964596555.1 uncultured Thermotogae bacterium | reverse complement strand
TGGTTATCCACTTGAAAGGACAAAGAGCTCTCAATGAAAGAGCAAATTGCGAACGGTGCGGAGAGTCGGATTACGCAACGAAGACCTTGTAAGGAGACAGGTGCGGGTGCGGATTAACGTATTGAGAGCTTCGAGGAATGAGCACAATTCTGCGAGGGACGGTTGCTTGTATTGATCGCAAGGGAGTCTGTATCATTTCCCCAGTGTGTCGTGCTCGGCGTTGTTGGAGAACTGAAAGACACGATTATCGGTTTCAAGGAGGATATATGGAGCTTCTCAAGCGTTTGAGCGAAGCGGGCGGCGTGCCCGGACATGAGGGAAAGATCCGAAGCATCATCACTGAGGTATTGGAGGGCAAAGCGGAGACAATCGAGACGGACCAACTGGGAAACCTCATTGCTCACTTGCCTGGTGATGGACCGGTGGTGATGATCGCCGCGCACATGGATGAGATCGGGTTCATCGTAAGTTACATCGAGAAGGATACGGGGTTTCTGCGCATCCATCCCCTGGGTGGGTTCGATGTTAAGACACTTATCGCCCAGCGGGTGATTGTTCACACGGAGGCTGGCGATCTGGTCGGATGCATTGGGGCGAAACCGATCCACATCATGACTGCCGAGGAGCGAAAGAAACTGCCGGAGATGAAGGATTTGTTCGTTGACCTGGGCCTCACGGAGGAGCGCGTGCGCGAGCTCGTTGCTGTTGGCGATATGGTCACAATGCGGCAGGACTTCCTCGTTGGTGAGGAAGTTGTTTCCGGGAAGGCACTAGACGACCGCGCCGGTGTGTACATTGGGATCGAAGCAATAAAGCGAGCGAAGAAGATTGCTTGTGACCTGTACTTTGTTGGAACGACACAGGAAGAGGTCGGTCTGCGCGGGGCGCAGGTGGCCGGATTTGCCGTTCACCCTCAGATCGCGATCGCCCTTGATACGACGCTAGCGGTCGACATGCCAGGAGTCCCGGGCGCGCAGCAAGTTACGAAGCTTGGAAAGGGTGTGGCGATCAAGATTGCGGATAGCTCGTCTATTTCGCACGTTGGTCTGGTGCGCGCAATGAAGGACCTGGCAATGGAGCGGAAGATCCCCTACCAGATGGAGATCCTTCCGCGTGGTGGTACGGATGCCGGCGCGATGCAGCGAGCGGGTTCGGGATCGGCGGCGATTACCCTTTCTCTCCCCTCACGCTACGTGCATTCTGTGGTGGAGATGGCACATCAGGACGACCTCGATGCGGCGATTTCGCTGTTGGCGGCGTTTCTGGAGACGGCGGACAGCGTTGACTTGAGTGCAGGATAGCCGATGGCGCGTACACTCTTCCGTAACTTCGACTTTGTAGCGACGATGGATACGGAGCGCCGCGAGATCCGCGGAGGGAGCGTCCTAGTTGATGGTAACGTGATCCGCGCCGTCTCCGACGGTGCAGCGGCACTAGATGCGGATCGTGTGATCGATGGGAGGGGAAAGATTCTCCTTCCTGGCTTCGTCAACACGCACCATCATCTGTACCAGACGCTGTTTCGGAATGTTCCGGGTGCGTCCGATCGCAAGCTGTTCGATTGGCTCGTATTTCTCTACGAACGGTGGAAGGGGTTGGATGACGAGGCGGTCCGAATCAGCGCTGCGGTCGGTTGCAGCGAGCTTCTCCTATCGGGGGCGACGACAACCTCCGATCACTTCTACCTCTTTCCCCGCGGCTACCCGGATGTCTTCGATGCCGAGGTGGAGGGCGGGATGATGAGCGGCATCCGCTTTCATCCCTGCCGTGGATCGATGTCGCTATCCAAGAAGGATGGTGGTCTCCCTCCTGACAGCGTGGTGCAATCAGAGGATGAAATACTGCGTGACTGCCAGCGGGTGATCGAACGTTATCATGACACGCAGCCCTTCTCCATGCTGCGTGTGGCTCTCGCGCCCTGCTCGCCGTTTTCAGTAACTGCGGATTTGATGCGCGAGTCAACCACGCTTGCCGATGAGTACAATGTGCTCTTGCACACGCATTTAGCCGAGACGGTCGACGAAGAGGAGTTCTGTCTGCAGAGCTTCGGTGCCCGTCCGGTTGACTACATGGAAGAGCTTGGCTGGCTCAGGGCGGACGCGTGGTTTGCTCATCTCGTGCACGTGAGCGAGGCTGACATCGCGAAACTGGCGGGCGCCGAGTGTGGCCTTGCCCACTGTCCGAGCTCGAACATGACACTTGGTTCCGGGATCGCCCCGGTGGTGCCGATGGCAAAGACGGCGATGCGAATCGGGATTGGAGTCGATGGATCGGCGAGCAACGACACCTCAAGCATGATTCGCGAGGTGAGACAATCGATGCTCTTGCAGCGGGTGCGCTACGGGGCGGAGTCGTTCTCCGCGCGCGACGCTTTGTATCTGGCAACGATGGGTGGAGCCAGGGTCCTTCACCGCGAGGATGAAATCGGTTCGATTGAGGTTGGAAAAGCCGCGGATCTGATCACGTTTGACATGAGCGGAATCGAGTACGCTGGGGCGCAGTCCGATCCGCTGGCGGCGATTGTTCACTGCGGTGCCGAGCATGTCGATACGGCAATGGTGAATGGGGAGATCCGCGTTCGTGAAGGACGCCTTGTCGATGAATCGCTCTATCGCCTGATCCCGCGTCACAACGAGATCTCCCTCAAACTCATCAACGGCCGATGAACGTCACTGTAGAGGTCTCCTTTTCCTTCAAGGCTGATCTTGTCGATCACCCGGTGACACTTGCGCTTGCGGAAGAAGAGGACGTGAACACCGCGTTGCGTGCTCTCGTGGCGAAGTATCCGCAGGTTTCATCGCGCATCTTCACCGATGGAGGGGATGTGCACCCGTACATCAATGTGCTTAAAAACGGGGGAAATGTTAGATTCCAGCGTGGTTTCAAGACTGCACTACATGATCGTGATCACCTGACAATCGTTCCACCGGTCGGTGGCGGCTAGAATGACATGGATCTCAATCCTTGGGCCGAGGCCTCAATTATTCGTGAAGCGATGTGCGTGAGGTAGCGGTAGAAAGGGGTGAGGGGCTCATTGTGCTGAGCCCCTCTGTGCTGGCGTAGTGGGCTGCTCTTCAAGGAGGTTAGCAGGTTTTCCCTGCCTGGTGCCCGATTGAATACTACGAGCAAGAGATGTGGATTCTGTGAACGGGTTGCGGATTTTGTGTGCATAAACTGATCGAAGGAGATTGCCGGGATGGTTCCCTTAAGTCTTCGTCTTCTGTGTCTTCTCGTCTATGCGCTGTGAGAAGCGAGCGGAGTCGATGATGAAGCGCGCATGTGTTCCCTCAGCGACCTTTTCCACCTCATCATTTGCCTCAACATCGAAATACAGGTGGCGCCCGTCAATGCGCTTTAGAACTGCACGCACGCTGACCTTCATCCCACGCGGAGTAGCGGCGATGTGGCGAATGCAGATCTCTGTGCCCACAGTTTGCTGACCACTACTAAGCGACGGATCGACCATCATTCGGCAGCATTCCTCGCAAAATCCGACGAGAACAGGTGTCGCCAGAACATCGGCAAGACCGCTGCCGAAGCTACTTGCAAGATGTTCCTGTGTGACGACCCACGCAATTTTGTTAATTGCTCCTTCATCGAACATGAATCCGCTCCTTTGTACCGCGGTGAGAAGAATAGTTCACCACGTCGGATGTGATCTAGCTAAGCATGATATCGAGGATGTCGCGCAGCATCGTTGCTGCCGATGGAAGTGGCGTCTCCTCTTTGATGATAGCGGTGATCGTTCCGTAGATATCAGTGTAGTACGTGATCCCCATCTCTTTTGGCCCAAGTCTTCCCAGCGGATGGTTGCTTGGGAGGACGCGTGGGGCGACAGTGAGAGAATACCCGGAATCAGTGCGGATAGCGGTCGACAACAGGCGCGTTCGGCGGCCGCTCTCGAGCTCGGAATGAATGTCTTTAGTTGAGAGACCGACGATCCCGGTACGATCCACATCTTCAAGGCGCGCTGCAAACCCAAGGACGGCGTTTGCCAGGATCACGAGCTTTGCCGCAGCGTCCCAGCCGTCGAGGTCCCACGCAGGATCTGCCTCAAGCACGCCTTCGCGCTTGGCGAGAGTGATCGCTTCATCCCACGAGGTCCCATCGCCGATAAGGTCGAGTATGAACCCGGTGACAAGGTTGGGAACTGCCTCGATGCGCTCTATCCTTGCTCCCCGCAGGTCGCGAAGGCCGATGTACAGGGCAGGAAGCCCACCAGCTACAGTTCCGCCAAACCGTAATGCGACCCCGTGTTCTGCGGCAAGAGCGTGGAGCTCCTGGTAGAAGAGAACGATCGGTCCTTTGTCCGGTGTCACGACATGCATACCTCTTGCCATGGCGATGCGAATACAGGATATTGCAGGTTCTGCTCCGCGGGCGAGGTTGACCGGTGTCGCCTCGCACCAGATGTCGGCGTCTACCACTTGCACAAGGTCGAGAGACGTCATTCCACTGCGCCCACCCTCAGGATAATCCCCCACCGTTCCTGTGCTGTCCTTCGTTCTCAGAATTAGATCAGGGTTGAGCCCGCGCGGATTGTACGCCGCTCCACGTGAATCAGCGGCGGCGACGAGGATGAGATTGAGCCCGTACCTCTTGTCCAGTTCCGTGTGCTTGTTGGATATCAGCCGTACGAACCGGCGTCCGAGATTTCCCAGGCCCGATATGGCAATACGCACCGTATGTGCAGTCATCTCTTGGCTCCTGTGACAGGGTATTCGCGAGTGGGGAGCTACCTAACGCTGTTTCTCAACACCCCGATCCCTTCGATTTCTATCTCAACGACATCGCCGGAGATGAGAGGGCCAACCCCGGCTGGTGTCCCAGTGGCTATCACGTCTCCCGGTTCGAGGGTCATGTAGGAGGAGATCTCCTCGATTAGAGTGGGGATAGGGAAGATGAAGTCGCGCGTCGATCCATCCTGCCGAAGCTCTCCGTTCACCCGCGACATCACGTGAAATGGCCCTTCGATCTCGTCTGTCGTAACGATCATCGGCCCTAGCGGAGCGGATGTGTCAAACCCCTTGGCGCGTACCCAATTCTTGTCCCACTTCTGTGCTTCACGGTCGGAGACATCGTTCATGCACGTGTAGCCGAGGACAACACTCATTGCCTCCTGCGCTGACACATTGCGACAGCGGACACCGATGACGACGGCGAGCTCAGCCTCGTGATGGATAAGGCTGCTTCTTGGAAGCACGATCTCATCATTCGGTCCAATTACCGCTGACGGCGGCTTGAAGAAGAGGAGTGGACGCTCCAGCACATCGTTACCGAGTTCTTTGGCGTGTGCCGCGTAGTTACGCCCAACACAGATTATCTTTGTCGGCGTGCACGGAGCGAGCAGGTGCACCTTTTCTACAGGGAGCCTGCCGGAGGGCGAAACAATCATATTCCCTTCCAGCGTGCCTGAAACGGGTAGCTGCGATGTTGGATCGAAAAAACGGATAAGCCGCATGGAGCCTCCCTTCTGCGCCTTTCAAGGTTTGCAACACCGTACATCTTCGGATGTGTGTTTGCAAGGAGATGCGCGATCCGTCACTTGACCGATCTACGGGGAGTGGATAGGCTTTGCCATCATGAACAGGCCTTCCTCCTTCACCATCGCAGCTGCTGCCCTCGTGGTCGACCGTCTCCTCAAATGGTGGGTGGGAGGACACCTTGTGCTCTATGAGTCACGGCCTCTGATCGGTCAGACGATTCGACTGACACGAGTACACAACATCGGCGGTGCACTCGGGATCTTCCCCGGCAGCGGTGCGCTCTTCCTTGCAGTTTCGAT
>CAZQUT010000040.1:0-2630 GCA_964596555.1 uncultured Thermotogae bacterium | reverse complement strand
GCGCAGCTATCGGCGGAGGTGATCGAACCGGCGCTTAATGCTGGGCATGTTGTTGTATCGAGCCGATACCGCCTGTCGAGCCTTGCCTACCAAGGGTACGGACGCGGCCTTGATCTCACCCTGATTGGGCGGATGAATGAGATCGCCACATCCGGTCGGCAGCCTGATCTGACATTCCTTCTCGATCTTCCTGCGGAGAAGGCATTGGAACGGAGGGGAAAAGTGCGTGATCGGATCGAACAGGAAGACCTGGCGTTTTACCGGCGAGTGCGTACGGGGTATCTTGATCTGACGCGCGGTGATCCGAGCGTACATTTACTCGATGCCACGACAACAATAGATGAGATCGCACGCGAGGTCCTAGAGTGCTTGGGCCTGTAAGCTTTGGCAACGGCCAGCAATGGTGTATGATTAAGATTATCACGAACGCCGCTAAAGGGGGACAACGATGGACTTTGTAAGCATGAAGGATGAGTTGGTCTTTGGCGTGAAATTGGCCAGCTATGCACTTGGTACGCGCAGCAGTATGCCCATTCTCTCTGGGCTTAAGATGGAGATCTCCGGCGACAGCCTTCGCCTCTACGCTACCGATTTGGAGCGTGCAGTCCATTGCGAGATGCCGATCGAGAACAAGGGGGAAGATGAGGCAGTGGTCCTCAATGGAGCGATTCTCTCCCAGATCGCCAATCACCTCCCCGAGGATGACCGCATCACTATGAAGACAGGCGAGGGAGATGGCGCGCTGGTCAAGCTTCGCTGCGGCGAGGCCCTGTTCGACCTGCCGACCCTCCCTGTGGAGGACTATCCAGAGATTGCGTCGCTCCCGGAAAAGCGTATTGGAAAGATAGATGTGCAGAAGTTCCATCGTGGGCTGGAGCAGACGGCATTTGCCTCGCTTAAGGTGAATGAGACGACACGCCTCAGTCTGACCGGGGTGGACATTGTCATCGGCGGCGGGGAGATGAAGATGATCGCCACCAATGGCTACCGTCTGTCTATGAAGACCCTTCCCATGGATGAGATCCTCGAAGAGGGCGAGTTTCTGATTGAGGCGGGCGTGTTGAGCGACCTTGACCGCGTCCTTTCGCAGATCAATGCCGCCAGTGTGGAGATTTACCGCGGCGACGGCCAGGTATTCTTCCGTGCTGGTGGAGTGACGTTCATCGCTAAGACTATTGCCGAGGAGTTCCCCGACTTCGACCGCGTGATCCCTAAGGACAATACGATCGACCTCACGTTCAACAGGCAGGCACTATTGGCGAGCTTGCAACGGATCGAAATCACGGCTGCCGAGGAGTCGGGGGCGGTGACGTTCCGCGTTACGAATGAAGAGAGCGCCGCACGGATGAACTCCTCCTCCAAGGAGAAGGGCGAAGCGGAGGAGCGGGTACGTTTGGCGAAGGTCCCGTCGGAGGCGATCGAGATATCATTCAAGGCCGAGTATCTGATCGACGTTCTCAAGCGGATGGACTCAGAGCAGATCGCGTTGTGGCTGGCAACATCGGAGAAGGCTGGATTAATCGAGCCGACGGGCGATGGGATCTCACCACTCGATGAGGGCTTCCTTTACGTGTGCATGCCCGTGCGCCTCGGTGGATGATCGATTAGCGATCCTTGGCTGTCTTCCTGGGGTCCTAAGGGTGTTATGGCTCTTGGTTGAAAGACCAAGATCTCCTCTCACCCGTTCGTTTCACTTACTCAAGACGCTGAGGCGCAGAGGGGGACAACCTAACGTCTATTGTGCTGATGCCGTGCCGTTCCCTATATAGGTTTGTGCTCTTGTCTGGGTCTTGACAGCGTCTCTGCGCCTCTGCGCGAGTATGGTCTTGAGAATGCCGTGTTGTTCGAGTGGATCCAAGCAGCTACTCCGAAGTCGAGCGTGTCTACCCGACATTGCGGGGCCGGTTACGCACACCCAATAGCGAGGAGCTAGTGGTATTTTACGTGAGCGCGCTGCGAATCGCCTCAGCGCCTTTTCCTAAGGCCTGGTCGAGTGAGTCTGCACGCAGACCTCCTCCTTGAGCAAAGGCGCGGTTCCCGCCGCCGCCGCCGCCGAATTCCGCGGTGAGCGTGCGCACGATCGCTCCGGCATTCACTTGTAATTCGTCGCTTACCTTGCAGACAGCGATCCCCTTTCCGCCCGCTTGCGTGAGGAGCAAGACCACTGCTGGGCGTCCCTTCTCTTCCACCAGATCGGCGAGCTCTTTTAGTTGTGTTCCATCAGCGTCCACTCTTTCGGCAAAGAGGTTTGCGCCTCCGATTTCTTCTCTCCGGGCGAGCAGATCATCGCGTATCTGCGTTAGCGATGCTGTGCTCAGTGTGGCGAGGGTCTCTTCAAGGGATGCCTTCTCCTCTTGGAGACGATTGAGGCCAGCAATTGGGTCGTCGCCAAGGGTGCTCTCAATCAGGGTGAGGAGGCCATCTTGTTTACGCATCCAGGCAAGTGTGCCCTCACCTGTGACGGCGCGGATGCGACGCGTCCCCGCGGCAACGCCCTCCTCGGAGACTATCTTGATCAGGCCAATCTCGCCGCTGCGGGAAACGTGCGTTCCACCGCACAGCTCACGACTGAAATCGCCGATGGACACGACACGTATCACGTCCTTTCCGCGGTACTCGTCCTCGAAGTG
>CAZQUT010000039.1:0-8701 GCA_964596555.1 uncultured Thermotogae bacterium | reverse complement strand
ACTGCAGCAAGGCGCCCAGTCGCCCGTTTCCAATCGTTGCAGGATGGCAAAACGCTCGTTGGAAAACGGGACACAGGTGCGTTACTCGACGCACTGCAGAAGGTCGTCGATATCCTTGGGACTAAGCTTCAATACGTAAAGTACTAGACTACAATAATAGAACACGTCAGCGATCCATCGCACTTTGTGGTGGATCGCTCTCTTCTTACAAGCTCACTTTTTCCATCTTGATTTAATTTGGTGACCGATTCAGCGCACCTCCTTGCACTGCATGTAACGTTTCGACACCTGTCGGACACATGCAACCACCTGGAGAGTGCGGTGGTTTGTGTAGATATAACCCTGCAAAAGCCAACGTTGGGCACAGGGCCCAACGCTACACAACCTCGGTGTCTTCGTAGCGTGTGCAGCTTGTCTGCCACGTTGAGACTGTCTGCTGTTTAGCACACCGCTCCTTGCCATATTCTGCGTTGGTCGTCATCATGGAGTTAACTTGACCGTCGAGAGGGGGGGCGATGAGTACTGTATTCTTGCTGCTAGTTCTTGTCTGGATTGCCCTGACGCAGAGTCGCGACCCTGTCATCATTGCCATCGGGATCGCCGCTGCGGCCCTAATCACGCTCCTCCAGCACCACCTTTTCCCCTCGATTCACATCCCATCGCTCGTAAGGCTGCTCGGCCGTCTCCACCTTCTCATTCTGTTTGTTGCTGTCCTCGCTTGGCGATTCATCACGTCGACTCTGTACACGTGTGGGCTCATAGTCAGCGGTAGAGAGGAGGGGAGAATCGTTGCTCTGCCGGTTCGTATTGAGGACCCCGTAGGACAGTTCATCCTCCTTAACTCGATAACTTTTACTCCATCAACGATCTCGCTTCTGCTGGAAGGAGACATTCTGTACGTGCACTGGCTACGCGCACGAGGGCACAAGGGAGATTGGCAGACGATCAAGGAGTCACTCGAACAGAGGCTCCTGCCCATCTTCGCCAGGAGCAAAGAATGATTATCGCCGAAAGCTTGCTCTTGCTATCGCTCCTTGCCGTTCTGTACCTTTTCGTTCGCGGGCCAGATGCTTGGGATCGGCTGTTGGCGTATAACGCTGCCAGCAACCGCATATTCGTCCTCCTGGCCCTCATCGCGGTCATTAGCAAACGCCACGTCTATCTCGATGCGACGATAGTCTACGCTGCACTGAGCTTCCTCGGGGTGGTCATCCTCGCGCGGTTCATGGAACGAGGAGGAGGACATCGATGATCAGTGATGTTCTCATTGGGATTGGTCTGTTGTTCGTCATCATAGGAACGATCGGTATCCTGCGTTTTCGCGATGTCTATTCTCGTTTGCAGGCAAGCGGGGTATCGGATAACGCTGGCCTCGGTTTGATTCTAATCGGTCTGATCGTACGAAACGGACTCTCCGGCGATGACCTGAAGCTGGGGCTTCTGTTGCTCCTTCTCCTCCTAACCAATCCGATCATTACCCACAGCATCGCCAAGAGCGCGTTTGTGAGGCGACATGGGTCTGGAGATGGTGTGGAATGACTGCGCGTATAGCACTTCTTCTCCTTCTACCTGCGCTTGCGATCTTCTCCTTATCGCAACGGCGCCGGCTGACAGCGGTGATGGGAATGGGATTGTTCAGCCTTGTCCTTGCCGCTACATATCTCTTCTCCCATGCCCCGGATGTGGCAATTACGGAGACGGCGATCGGCGCGGCCCTAGTAACGTTCACCTACGTCCTGGCCATTCGTAAGACAGGCCGCCTCGTAGTTGTCTGCGATGAGGTGCCACGGCTGCTTTCTCGCGAGCGAGAAAGCATTGTCGGGCTGGAGGAGGAGATCCTTGCAGGCTTTGCCCGGGAGCTCGGTCTCGACCTTGTCATACGCATTGTCCCTCGTGACGATGTGAGCGCTGCTCTCAAGCGAGGCGAGGCAGACGTTGGCGCCGGTGGGATCATCAGGGAGGTACGTGACAAAGCAGAGTTGATTACGGCAGGATTCCTCCCCTCTGCACTGTACCGCGTCTCACGCGAAGGATCGCGTGATCCTAAACAACGCAAACGCGAGGAGTACTTTGAGGACACCTTGGAAGCCATTCGCGAGAACAGGCCGCTATCTGTCACGCTGGATCTAGCCCGCTTCCTCGCCGCTTCTCGCTTGAACCCCTCCGGCTACACGGTCGAGCGCGTAGAAGGGGAGTTTTCCTATGGATTTCTCGTCTCCCCGGATCAGCCGAAGATTCTCACGCAGTTGAACGCTTACTTGGAGCATTTGTCGAGCAGCGGAGAGATGGAGAAGATCATTGGGAGGCACCTGTCATGAGGCGCACCGCGCTAGTGATCTTTGCAGTATTACTTGTGTTAGGCTTCTGCACGCTTCTGTTTCTGACATCAGGGTATGAGGGTGCGAGAGGAAGCGCGGGGAACCCATACCTAATCGTGGGGGCATCTGAGACCGGCGCCGTGAACCTGGTCAGTGGGATCTATCTTAACTACCGCCTGTACGATTCACTCTTTGAGCTCCTGATCTTCTCCATGGCCGTGCTCGGTGTTCGTTTCTACTTGAACGTCGATGAGAGTAAGAAGCCAAACGTGGCGAGGATCGCGGAATCGCCCGTAGTGCGGATAGCTGCCGACCTGCTGTTTGGTCCGATTGTCATGATTGGCCTGTATCTCATCATTTTCGGGCACCTGTCCCCTGGTGGAGGGTTCAGCGGAGGAGCTGTCGGAGGAACCGGGCTCCTCTTGTGCGCCGCCGCGCTGGGAGCCGAGGTGGTGGCACGGAGGTTCCACGAGCATATTATCGAGCAGATTGAATGGGGGATACTGGTTGTGATACTGCTGTTTTCGATCGCACCTGTCTTCTTTGGGCGCATGCCGCTTACCGATCTCCTCCCGCTGGGTCAAGCAGGAGCTCTGCTCAGTGGGGGAACAATCCCCATCTATAACATATTGATCGGGATCAAGGTATTTATAGGTGCCTGGGTTGTCATTTATTCGTTTGTCCACCACAGGGGGGAGATCTGATGGGACCGATAAGCGGTGTGACAATTGCGATAGTCCTATTTGGGATCGGATTAGGTGCTCTTGTTATCCGTCGCGATCTGGTGGTCAAGCTTCTCGCACTCGGGTTGGTCGACAGTAGTAGTGTCCTTTTTCTCATCTCGCTCAACGCGGACAGGAATGGGGTCGCGCCTATCGTACACGGGCCAGCCGTCAACTACGTCGATCCCCTCCCACAGGCGCTCGTCATCTCCGCAATCGTGATCAATTTCGCTCTCCTCGCGCTGGCGCTCGTATTCGTGATGCTCCTCGTGGAGCGCTACCACACCACAGACTCGGTTCGCATTGCTCGCGAAGTTGAGAAGGAGAAGAGGTCATGATCATCGCCCTCCTCCCTCTCGGCCACTTCATGCTCGGTGTGCTGAGCCTCCTCTGGCAGCGTGGAGCGCGCAGGCTTTTGCCCTTTGCACTTCTCGTCGATGCTTTGCTCATTGGCTCTCTTTGGGCTCGCGTGGCAGGAGGGACATCGGTCTCCATTGTCCTTGGAGGCTGGGGCCGGGATCTCGGTATCGAGCTTGTGGCGGATAAGATCAGCCTCGGTTTCTCTTTCCTTGCGCTTCTCCTCACCCTTGCGGTGACTGTCTACCTGTGGCGAGAACGACTGCGACCGTACTTCTACGTTCTTCTTCATTTTCTTCTTGCTTCTGTGTTCGCTCTCGTATTCGCCAGGGACCTATTCAATATCTACGTTATTGTCGAGATTCTGACACTCGTGAGCTTCCTCCTTGTCGGCTATGAACGAAAGGCTCAACAGATATGGGCGAGCCTGAATTACCTGATCCTCGCCGCGCTCGGGATGGCGATGTACCTGTTCGGTGTGGGGATCATTTACTACCACACGGGGACACTCAATCTCACACTTCTCGTCGAGCGCATTGCTGGGATGCACGATCAAATGTGGTTGATTACCGCTTCCACGCTCCTTGTTGTCGGAGCCTCAATCAAAGCAGGCGTGTTCGTCTTCTCTCTATGGCTTCCTGCCGCACACGCCAGCGCCTCACCCGCGGTTTCTGCTCTTCTCTCCGGCCTAGTGATCAAGATGGGGGTTGTCGTCCTGTTCCGTCTATCGACCGTTCTTGACATATCCCTTCCCCTCATGGTGCTGGGGGGGATAACTGGGGTTGTGGGTGCTGTGTACGCCACATTCACCTATGAGTTGAAGCGGATGCTTGCGTTTAGCACTCTCTCGCAAATTGGCTACCTACTAGTTGGGATAGGGATTGGCACACCGCTCGCGATAGCCGGGAGCCTCACTTACTCTGTCGCTCATGGTTTGTTCAAGGGGTTGTTGTTCCTCGCTGCGGGCCAGGTTGTGCGTACGACCGGAAGCGCGTTTATTCCGCAGCAGATCGCTTTGAGGGACAAGATTCCCCGCGCGACGCGGATCGCGCTGCTTGTTGGTACGTTGGCGATTGCTGGCCTACCTCCACTAGCAGGGTTCTGTGCCAAGGGACTCCTCAGCGCTGCTACTGATTCTTTGCCTCTGCGTCTGCTTCTCGTCTTCGTATCCTTGGGGACAGTGGTCGCCTTTTCCAAGCTTGCTCCGCTTCTCAATCCATGGCGCGGGTGTTCCGATGAGGGGGCAAAGGCTGTCTCGTACAGCATCCTTGTATTACCGATCGTCGCGTTCCTCCCGCTATCGTTTCTGTTTGTCTCTCGGATTCAGGTGCTATCCTCGCTTGGCCTCCTTCAGGCAGGCGAGAGTGTAGCTATTATCGGCGTGGGGTTCCTTGCGTATCTTGCTCTTCGTGGGCACCCCGTGCGTCTGCCACAGCGGATATTCCGCCTTGAAGAGGCGATTCTCACCATCCTCTCCATGTTCTTTGTTACCTTCTTGTTGTTGGCCGTTGCATAGGTGCAGATGCAGACACTTCTTGCGTATTATTCGAACATGGAAAACGAAGAGCTTCAGTCCTACCGTGTTTTTCTCCTTGACGTTGATGGTGTTCTCGTACGTGGCGGGGAGGTTATCCCCGGTGCAATTGAGGGCGTACTGAAATTACAGGAGACAGGAAAGGTACTGCTACTATCAAACAACTCAACGCGCAGTCGTGATCAAATGGCGCAGAATCTCCGGAATGCAGGCTTCCAGATCGGTGCAGAAGAGATCGTAACAAGTGCGTTCATCGCTTCGGTGTACCTGCGCGAGCACTACGGGTCTGTGCGCGTGTGGACAGTGGGAGAAGAGGGATTGGACCAGGAACTGGTGGCGGCTGGGCACAAGCTCGTGCCTCCACGTGAGGCAGATTGGGTCGTGGCGGGGATGGATCGCAAGCTCAACTATGAACAGCTAGCGCAGGGATTGCGTGTCCTTATGGCGGGTGCAAGGCTACTCGCGACCAACGACGATGCGACGTTCCCTACTCCTGAGGGGCCGCAACCTGGTGCAGGGGCTGTGATAGGAGCGTTCAAAGGGATGGGATTTTCTCCTGATGTTGTCATCGGTAAGCCCTCAATGATCGCATTTCAGATCGCACTTGAGAAGGCAGGTTGCGGACCCGAAGAAGCGCTGATGGTCGGCGATCGTCTGGAGACAGACATCCTTGGAGCGAGCGGTGCGGGGATCGACAGCGCCCTCGTCCTGACCGGGGTTACGCGAAGAGAGATGATTGAGCCTGATGTTCCTACCCCGCGCTTTGTGGCTGGCTCCATACTGGACCTTGCCGAGGGCAGATTTGAAGTGCGACTATAAGTTGCACAGACCGTGACAACATACCTGTTTGCATGGCCCGGAAAAGGAGAGAGCCAAGGCTCGAACGTTCCGAGACCTTGGCTCTACCACATTTACGCCACAGAAGTGTGGCGTGTCCTTACCAGTTAACTTGCCAACCTATTGTTATCTGCCAGATGGGAGCGGTGGCACGAAAGTTGAAGCCAACTGAAAAGCGGACGGCATCTGTAAGAACCTCGGTAGCGCTGATCGATGTCATCCCCCAGTCGAAGAGAGTAGTGCTCGTGTTCTGGAAATACGTGCGAATTTGCCAGTTACCCGGCGATCCGCAACAGGATTCGGTTGGACCCGACAGGGTGAGTCGTTCGAAGAATTCAGAGTACCCAGTGAGGGACGCATTCTTCTCCTCCGAGAAGGCAGTATCGTCTCGAATGCTCACGCCGCCAGGGAAGGTTGTCTGGAACTGCAGGCCATAGATGGAGACACCGTCGATGCTGATACCGTCACCGCCGATTACCTCACATAATACGCGGAAGCAATCGAGCCAGTCAGATTGACAATAGATGGTGGCATCCAGGTTCTTGCTAGTTAGGGAGAATGTTGTCTTCACTCGCAGGAAGATTCCAAACCCGATCACATCGGGCGGGAGGATGGGGATATCGCGGAATGTGAAGGAGAAATAATCGAATCCCTGCTGTACTATGGAAAGCTGAGCGTCAATATCGATGTTGCAATCCACCCATGTCCAGCGGGCTGTTACAGTCTCGCTTGCGAAGCAGAAATTGAGACCAGAGAGCCGCGTGGTGCTGGTAACTGACATATCCTCTATCTGCCACGTGGCAACAAGAAGGTTGTACGAATCGGTCTGGCTGGCGGCAAGGTAGAAGGTGTGTGAGAGGTTGAAGTCAAAGAGCGTGGAACGTGTCGTTGTCTGCCAGTAACGGAAGTAGTCGGGTCCCATCGGGTTAAACGACAGGCTTGACGTGATCGACAGCTCTCCCAATGGGAAGCTCGTATTGAAGTTGAGTGAGGTGAACGAGTCCATCGACCAAGTGGCGGTAGCCTGTGTGCGGAATGACCCAATCTGATAGACAGCAGCAATGCTTGTGGTGAACGCGGTGAAGGAGAACGACTGGCCATCGAAGGTGAACGACCCCGTCCACCTGCCGGAGAGGATGCCTGTTTCAGGAGGAACGCCTACCTTTACATAGATCTGTGCCGTGCCAACAGCACCGTCAATGTCGGTAACAGAAAAGGTGATGTCGTCATCTCCGGAGTAGCCGGTATCGGGTGTATAAGTGAGCGTCACAATGGCGGTGTGTGGTGTCTCATACGTTACCTGTGTCAGGTCTCCGTTGATCGTTCCGTGCTCCGGTCCATTGACGATAGCAAACGTGAGAAGATCGTCCTGCGGGTAGAACGTATCGAGCTCCGGATCGGTCGCTTTAAGCGTGATGGTGACCGGAGTGTCGGCCTCAGTGGCGAAGAGGTTATCCACCAATACAGGGGTATCATTCACCGAAGCGACGGTAACGGCGACCTGTGCCGTCGATGGCCCGCCACTATCGACAACTTGATATGTGAATGTGTCCGTCCCATTGAAGTTGGCAACAGGCTCATAGGTGATGGTGTTATCTAGGTGGCTCTTCCGGGTTTAGTGTGGGTCATTGGTGTTCATGATCGCTTGAGGGATGCTGGGTAAAGGTCCAGCCCTCCCAGGTGAAAGAGGATCGCCTGACGAAAACGTTCTCGATTGCGAAACCCACACGCCATCTTCTTGATCCGCTGGATACGGGAGTTGATCCCTTCAGCTAATGCGTTCGTCGCTTTCAACACAATCGCATTCAAGATGCCTTCCAAATGTCGCTCCAGCATTCGCGCTACAGAGATAACCGGACCAAGATCTGTCATCTTTGCCCACTGAAGACACTGCTGCCATGCTTTGCGTGCCCAAGTACGTGTCTTGTACCCCCAGAGAGACATAGCCATCTCCTTCACCGCCCATGCCTCGGCTGTCTTTAGCGTGCGCCGTCGAAGAACCTTCAACTCTGCCCAGCGTTGAGGACTGAGCTTCTCTGCTTTGCGTAACCAGAGATATCGCGTCCCTTTTAAGTCATCACAGCCTTGCTCAGCCAGCGCCTTGTGCTCACGCCGCCGTACCTTGTCTACTGCTTCGCCTAGGTGCTTGGCTACATGGAACTTGTCAAAGGCGATCTTCTCCTCAGCCCCAGGCACGTATGCTTGCGTCGAGGCAATGTACGGAGCCCACATGTCCATGCTCACCGATTCGATCTCGCCACGCTGTGCCTCACTTAGATCGCTGTAGAATCCATCCAGACTTCCTTGCTTGCGGTCATCAGCTACATACAGCACGTTGGCGCTCTCTTGGTCCGAAACCACTGTCACGTATTCGTGTCCCTTTTGAAACGATGTCTCATCTACACCGATCCGCTTGGGAGAAACAGCCTCCCGACGCTCAACACCACGGCGCACAGCTCGCTCTTGGATACCGGCAGCCTCATCCCATCTAATCCCCAACAACCGACGCACAGCCGACAGACTCGCTTCCTTCATCCAGTCAATTGCTAGAGCCTCAAACAGGGCAGTGAAGCGAGCACCACGTTCTGACCAGGGCACATCAATCTGGTGTACACCATGCTCTTCACACTCTACTCGTGGTACATCGGCAACCAACACCGTGCGATACTGGCACGTGTCCAGATGGCGCCAGCAACGTCGCCGCGTGTCGTAACCAGGACTTGCTTTGCCACACACAGGACACGTCAGCCTGTAATCAGGATCAACCTCCAGATGAACAATCACTTCCTCCTCCTGAAGCTGTAACTCAACCTCGCCAACAAACCACGGATACCTAATCCCCAGAATCTGTGCGTACAAGTCTTTGTCTCTCATGCCTCAAAGAATATCGCCTTTGCCCTTCCCTGCCCACACTAAACCCTGAAGCGCCATAA
>CAZQUT010000038.1:0-8886 GCA_964596555.1 uncultured Thermotogae bacterium | reverse complement strand
GACGCGATCAGCTTTCTCTACAAGGTCGTCCTCGGAGGTGCCTTCGGAAGTAAGGCTCTTGAGCAACGCAAGGACTGGCTCGGGGAAAGATCGATCGCATGCGGCGAGGAGCATCTGAGCGGAGGGGAGCGAGGTGCGGCCTTGAACGTTATCCTTGATCACAGCGCTAAGAGCGGACAAGACCTCTTCAGACTTGGGGTCAACGTTTTCGAAAAAGTATATTCTAGCCAGGATCCCCACGAGGATGTCATCGCCGGACGGGGTCGACCCAGCTCCGAGACCGATGAGGCCGATGAGAACCGCAGGATCGTTCGATTCTTGCCAATGCGCGAGGATTGCGTCGATCTCTTCCTGAAATGGATCAGGTTGATGCGTCTCATGTGCCTCCTCCACGAAACGCACTAGGATTGGGAAGTTGCGTTGGGCGATCAATGCCTCATGTGCGGAGAATCGAGGAAGGGATAACTCCTCAACTTCGGTGGTAGAAAGCACGATGCGCGTAGCCCCGAACGAAAGCGCCCCTTCCCTTGACCGCACTAACGTTCCCTCGGCAAAGCGAAGCGGTCCACCGGGAATCTCGATCGCCCAGGGATGAAGCGGAACGTTCGTGGACTGAACCGGGACGAATGCTTCCCCACCTTCGAACAGCAGGTTGATCCCCCCGGAGAAGGAAGAGACGACTCGACCTCTGCGTGATCGAGCCGTCAGGTAACGATAGGCGTGTCCGCCGATGCGGGTGGCGCAAATAGATCGAGAATCATCAGTCATCGTGAAGGACGTCGGGGTGCGCGTGTCTGGAATACCGACAGAGTTCGGGTGCTACACAGGATGTAAGAGAAACGTCGGAGACTGCCCGTCTGAAATGCGGACAGGGCTCCAACGCTACACAAGATGGCGCCTTCGTAGCGTGGGCAGCTTGTCTGCCACGTTGATCCGCAGATCACGGCACGAACCCACAAGAGGAACGTTGGGCACCCCGTGGAGTACGACTCTACAGGGCAGGCAGGGCCCGACGATACGGACGAGAGTGCGGAGAACGCTCACTCTGGTATGTCTCATGACTTTTGCCGGACTGGTTCTTCCCTTCGTGCTCTTCGTGTCCTTCGTGGTGAGCCACTCTGGTTTCTTGCCTGCGCACCTTGGAATCCAGTTGTCCTTTGGAAGGAGCCAACAAGCGAAACGTTGCAGACGAGCTGCAACGCTACACAAGATGGCGCCTTCGTAGCGTGGGCAGCTTGTCTGCCACGTTGATCCGCAGATCACGGCACGAACCAAGAAGCGCAACGCCGGAGACTGCCTGTCTGAAATGCGGACAGGGATCCGATGCTACGTGAAGCATTACATCCGTCCGATGGCATGCAGGTGTGGGTTCTTTGCCCCAGCGACGTCGCCGAATTTTGTGAGGACGCACTCGCTCTTTACCTTCATCAGCTCTTCATAGCGATCATCATCCACGAACGCCACGATCCGCGCGATTGAGCTCTCTCCGTCGACGAAGCGCCACGGGAAGCAGCCGATCGTTGCACGCTGGTTGAGCAATAGGTCGATGTCCCCGCCGACGCACTCGGCATGGATGATCCCCTTGCTGAACAGCTCGATGTGCATCAGTTGGTACTTAGAGTCGTCGAAACGCTCGGCGAGAGGTTCCCCGTACTTCTCGCGGAAGTGGGCGTCGGCCTCCTTTGCCTGCCGGGGCATCCAATCCCGAATGATCGTGTTCATCGGGTGATCGGCGCTCCCGCAGTCGACGCCGATCCAGCGAATCTTCTTCCTTTCACACCACTGCGCAAACTCGCGGTCTGGGCCAGGGTGCTTCACCATGTAGCGGATTTCATCGGCAGTCGGCTGATCCCAGCCGTAATGGTGATACCCGGTGTGGATAATCAGGATGTCCCCTTCCTTAACATCGACACGCTCTTCGATCATCTCTGATGTGTAGATATCGTAATCGCCGACTACATCTGAGAGATCGACGATCACGCCCTCGTGGGCGAGGAAGTCGAAATCGAGCGAGGCGATGTCCTTACCCGGCGTGTAGAAGTGGATCTCACCGTCGAGGTGCGTCCCCACGTGGTTGGAGTGGGTGACGAGCTGTCCGTTCGCTCCGTTTGGGACGAGGCGCTTGAAGTACTTCACCTGCAGTGGTTCGTAGGTCGGCCACGGTGGCGTGGCGATCCCGAGGGGTATCGTTAGATCGACTATCTTCATTGTTCCTCCTTTGTATCAGTCAATGTAGGAGATAAGCTTCACTCTACAAGCACTCCTAAACGTTGCACACAAGGTGCAACGCTACATTCTTTTTGCGATCTTCTCCGCCAGCGCTCGCGCGCCGTCGCGGAAGCAGGAGATCGGCGGGGTGACGAGGCCGGCTCCAACCATCCCGATCCCTGGCTCCTTGTGCGCGATTCCTGTGTTTATCGCGGGGACGATCCCCGTCTCCACTACCTTCAGAACATCGATTCCGGTGGGCGTGCCGCGAAAGCCAAGCACGGGAATTTGGTACGCGTTGTTCTCGGCCATCGTGATTTGGTACATCCTCTGCGTGAACTCGATCGCTCGCTGCGGTGTGCCGCCGACGAACTGGACAATTGCCGGAGCGGCGGCCATGGCAAAGCCACCGTACCCCGTGGTCTCGGTGATCGAGGAGTCGCCGATATCCGGAGCGGCGTCCTCAGCCGAGAATCCGGGCAGATAGAGACCATCGACCATCGGTGCAGGAGCGGTGAACCACTGATCTCCCGTGCCGGAAAGGCGAATGCCAAACTCGGTGCCGTTCCGCGCCATCACCGTAACGAGCGAGCTGCCCGCAATGTTCGCTGCGGCATCGAGCGATGCCTTTCCCGTGGGCATGGTCAGGTTCAAGAAGAAGTGGTCGTTCCCGTTGAGAAACTCAAGTACCTTGGCGATCTCCTCCCGCGGCCGGTCGAGGCGAACGAGGAACGGCGCGATCTCACGAATGAAGAGGGATGTACCAGCGCGGTTGCGGTTGTGCCCCTCATCACCCATTTGCAGTGCCTGCGTGATCAGGCTCTTCATGTCTATCACGCCATGAGCGCGAATGACATCGGCGAGCACAGGTGCAAGCACGTCGCGCATCCAATTGAGACGATCGATCACCTCGCTCGAATAGGCACCGTAGCGCAAGACCTTTCCTAGCCCCTCGTTGAGGGTGCAATAGGCACGGTTGCCGAACGTCTCGTTCTCGATGATCCACACTGGCATCGAAGGCGTCATCACCCCGGCCATTGGGCCGACCGCGGCGTGATGGTGACACGGTTCGAAGGTGATCTCTCCTGATGTGGCAAGGGCTTCCGCTTCACGCGCATCATTTGCTAATCCCTCGTAGATCAGCCCACCGATCACCGCTCCGCGCATCGGCCCGCACATCCGCTTCCAGGTGACGGGCGGCCCGGCATGAAGGATCATGTTCTTCTTCATCCCGGGAACGACGTCGATCGCGGTTCCAATTCCCTTGATCACCGGCTTTGCGGCCAACAGGCGCTTGACTGCCTCTTGGTTTGCCTGCGCTATTTGCTCTTGCCAGCCATCACCTGTGTCGCTGCGCAGCGAATCGATGATTGCTATCAATTCCTGATCTCCACCGGCGGGTGGCCGCCAATTCATCCTCGCCACCGGAATCCCCAGCTCTTGAAGCGTCTGAGCGAAGCCGTCCAAGCCAATGTTGATCACCTGAAGCTTCTCGGAGAAGAGAGCCGATATGTTAGTGCCGTTCGTCATTTCTATTTTCCCCCTTCCCGCGTGATGTGAGCGAGGATCGCGTGCGCCAGCCGCGCGGCCGCTTCATTTGAACTCATGACGATCGCTCCAGCATCTGCAAGCGTTGCCCGTTGCCGCGAATATCCCTGCGGATCGGCGTCCGTGCCGGTGATCGATGCTACGACTGACAGGTATGAACCGCGCTCCGCAAACGTCTTCTTCACTTGCGTGATCGTCGCTGCCAGGCTTGATGCCGGATTGGGATGAGCGCCGTATCCGAGGACGAGGTCGACAAGGAGCATCGCGATGTTGTCATCATTTGAGAGCGCGTAGACGTGTTCATCTCGCAGCGACGGCTCGATCATCGGATGCGGCCTGCCCTGCGTGAAGATGTCATCCCCGAGGTCGATAAGGATGTGTCCGTTGACCGGCTCGTCACCCCGTATCTTCAAAGCCTTATCCAGTGCGACGTTCGAATAGACCTTCTCTTCGCCACCGTTCAACAGGCGCCACGCCTCCTGTGCCAGCGTCCCTCCACCGAATAGGCCGACGAGGCGTTGCTGCTGTGGGCGCATCCTTCTTGATTCTGCGGCAGCAATCTCTTCAATTTTTGCCTCGCTCTCCTTGCTCTCGTCCACAATCTTGATGCCTGCTTTCTTGCAGGCGATCCTCGCAGCGGCGGCGAGCGATGGGGCGAAGGTGATGTTTCCCCGTGGCGGCGCATCATCATCTCCGATGAACTGCACGACCACGGGCTTGTCCAGCTTCTCTAGCTTTGTGATCACTTTCTGCGCGACGGACTGCGCCGGCGCCTTGGAGACGACGACGATTACCGCTGTGTCCGGATCGGCAGCGAGGGCGTCGATCCCAAACAGGGCCATCACCCCGCCGACCTCCTCGTGCAGATCGCGACCGCCCGTCCCGATCGCCTGAGAGATCCCTCCCCCGTAGCGATCGACGAGCGATGAGATCTCCTGGATCCCCGTTCCCGATGCACCCACAATCCCGATTGAGCCTCGTCGTACGGCGTTGGCAAACCCGAGCGGCGCGCCGTTGATGATCGCCGTGCCACAGTCCGGTCCCATCATCAGAAGGCCTCGCTTCACCGCCTCTTTCTTGAGGGAGATCTCATCATCAAGCGAGACGTTGTCCGAGAAGAGCATCACGTGCAGATTCTTGCGCAGTGCCTGCCTTGCCTCGCGCGCGGCGTACCCCCCTGGAACGGATATCAGGGCGAGATTCGCACCCGGAAGCGCAGCGATCGCTGATGTTAGGGTTGATGGACGTGCCGTGCCTGTGGATGTTGCCTCTTTCTTCTCCGTAAGCATCTCCTCCACCCGCACTTGCGCTGCGGAGAGCGCTTGCTGATTCTCCGCATCGATCGCCACCACCAGGTCGTTCGGCCCTGCAGCGAGTAGATCGGGGGAGGAGAAGCCGACCCGTGCCAGGTTCTCGATGTTGCTCGGCGTGGCCAGAGCGGCGGTGGCAGAGTTGACCCGGGGAAGGGCCTCAACTTCCTTGCTGATTAACATGAGGAAGACAGAATCGTAATAGCGTTCCTTTTCGATCGTAATCCGTTTCATTGATTGGTCCTTTTTTCGTGAATTGCCCGGTAGATGCGCTCCGAGGTGAGGGGAAGGGTGTTGAAGTCGATCCCAAGGGCATTGTAAAGGGCGTTGGCGACGGCGGATGGCACGGAGATCATCGGGTGCTCAGCAATTCCCCGTGCTCCGTACGGTCCGTCGGGCTGCGGCGTCTCGATGAAGATCTGTTCCGTGTGTCGCGGGATGTCCTTGGCGGTGGGGATCTTGTGATCGGTGAATGAGCCGTTCAGCAGGTGCCCATCGTCATCGAACAACAGCCCTTCAAAGAGTGTTGAACCGAGCCCCTGCAGAACGCCTCCGATCACCTGTTCTCGTGCCAGAACGGGATTTATCACTTTCCCCGCGTCGAGGGCGGTGACCATGTTTACGATCTCGATCTCACCGGTACGCGTATCGACTTCCACCTCCACTCCCTGTGCCCCATAGGTCCAAAACTGAGCAGGCAGTCCCTGGCCCGTTTCCAGATCGAGGTTTGTCAATCCATGAGCGATGTAACGGCCACGGCCGATGATCGGTCCGCCGACACTGTTTCCGTTCTCGAATGTGTAACCGAGGGCGAGCTTTTCGTAGGAAACGCGCACCTCGGGGTGCTTGTCCACGTGCGCCTCGCCACTCTCACAGACGATGTGTTCCGGTGCGGCATGCAAGGCGATCCCCGCAACCTCCTTAATCTGACGGAGGGCATCACGTGATGCGTCGATCACCGCGTTTCCACCCATGAATGTGAATCTGCTAGCGACAGTCTGCCAATCGTAGGGCGAGAACGCGGTGTCGCATTCCCATGTTATGTGTACCCGCTCGATCTGCAGCTTCAACTCGTCCGCGGCGATCTGGCGCAGGGCGGTGTACGTGCCCTGTCCCATGTCGACTCCGGAGATGAGGATGTCCGCGGAGCCGTCCTCGTTCAGCTTGATGATCGCCGAGCAGGAGGTGTACGTGGGCATGGCCGGTGCCTTGTGCAGGGCCGCAATCCCCTTTCCGCGCACCTTATTTGGACTTACGGAACTATCTTTCTTCCCCCAATCAAGTGACTGTGCGACCGCCTGCAGGCACTTATCGGGCCGACCGTGTCCGGGGGTGATTACCTCTCCGGTGATCGTGGTGTCGCCTGTGCGCAGGACGTTCTTCATGCGGAATTCATACGGGTCCATGTCAAGCTTGTGGGCCGCGATCTCCATCGCGCGCTCCACCCCCCACATCACTTCGAGGTGCCCGAACCCGCGGTAGGCGGTGCCAAAGACCTTGTTCGTGTACACCACGAACGAGTCGATGTGGCAGTTGGGAACATTGTATGGCCCGGCACCGGCGTAGGCACCGGCGCGTCCGACGTTCACTCCGTAGTCCGCATAGGCACCAGCGTCCCACACGTACTTAACTTTCAAGGCTTTGATCTTCCCTTCATTGGTGACGCCGAGGGTGATGTTGGTATGCAGGCCCTGGCGTGACGGGAGCGTTCCGAATTCCTCTTCCCGCGTTGCGACGATCTTCACCGGTCTTCCTCCCGCTGCCTTGGACAGGCAGTAGGCGAGCGGCTCCAGTTGAATCCCGGCCTTTCCACCGAAACCGCCCCCGATGTACGGTACGTGCACGCGTACGTTGGCGTGTGGCAGGTCGAAGCTGAGGCAGAGGAGATTGCGTACCGTGTACGGCGATTGCGCAGAGGTGTAGATCTCCATGTGATCACCTGGAAGAGCGTGGGCGATCACCGCGTGCGTCTCCAGCGGCACGTGCGGGGCGGGCGGGTTGTAGAAGTGCCCCTGCACCACGACGTCCGATGAGGCGAGCCCCGCCTCGACGTCTCCTTTGCGGATCTTCTGCTGATGAGCGACGTTCGTGTGCGGCTTAGGGGCGAATACGCCCTTCATGTAGGAATAAGTATGAAGGTCAGGATGCACGAGTCGCGCGCCCGACTTCATTGCCTCGCGTGGATCGAGAACCGGATCTTCTTTTCTATACTGAATTTGCACTAGATTGCAGGCGGCGCGAGCGATCTCCAGCGTATCGGCGGCAATCGCCACGACCGGTTCACCCTGGTAGCGGACACGGCCGCGAGCGAGGATCAGCTTGTCCTGCACGTACAGCCCGAGGCGGTAGGGAAGATCATCTCCCGTAAGGATCGCACGTACTCCGGTCAAAGCTCTGGCAGCAGCGGTGTCGATGCTCACGATCTGCGCCGCGGCGTGGGGTGACTTTACAGTCGCCGCATGGAGCATGCCGGGGAAGGACATGTCGTGCACGAACATAGCTGTTCCCGTCACCTTGGGGATGGCGTCCTCGCGTGGCACCGATTGACCGACGTATCTGGTAGCGCTCATTTCTCTCCCCTCTCCGCTGCTAGACGGATGGCGGCGATGATTGATTCGTATCCGGTACAGCGGCAAAGGTTTCCCGCGATCGCCTCGGTGATCTCCGCGTCGCTTGGGTGAGGGTTGCGTTCAAGGAGAGCGCGAGCGGACATCACCATTCCCGGTGTGCAGAAGCCGCACTGGATTGCTCCAGCGTCGATGAACGCCTGTTGCAGCGCCGATAACTGGCCGTCGGTTGCCTCTCCTTCTATCGTGCGTACTTCCTTTCCATCGGTCTCCACCGCGAGAACGAGACACGACGTCACGGGCCGACCATCGAGGAGAACGGTGCACGCACCGCACTCCCCCGCACCGCATCCTTCCTTTGGCCCGGTGAGGTACAGCTTCTCGCGCAGCAGTTCAAGAAGTGTCATCTCGGCGGGGACGTTCACCGTCTCACGCGTACCGTTTACGGTAAGCGTTATCTCATGCAGCTTCATCGGCACCTCCCTCTCGGTCGAGGAGCACTGAAAGGAGGTCATGCAGCAGGACAGGGACGAGGCCGCGGCGGTACTCTGCCGAGGCACGAATATCGTCGATCGGACTTATCGCATTCTGGGCGACGTCGTTAAGCCGCCTTACAAGCTCGTCGATTGGCTCATCTCCGAATAGATTGATTTCCGGAAGGAGGATTGGAGTTACGGCGCAGCTCCCGATCGCCAAACGCAATAGACCCGCGTCGGGGTCGTAGTACCCGGCCATGTTGATGATCGCCAGGTCGTGGCCTCTAACCCGCTGCTTCTTGGTAAACGCGCTGCGGAGTCGTGGTCCCACTGGTGGAAGGGTGATATCGGTGATCACCTCGCCCGTACGAAGCGATGTTTTCTTCACTCCCGTGAATAATTTACGGATGGGAATCTTCCTTGTCCCATCCTTTCCGCTGATGTCCACATGCGCATCGAGAATGAGGAGCGCTGGAGCAGTGTCCGCGGCGGGGGAGGCATTGGCGATGTTGCCACCGAGCGTGGCGCGGTTTCTCACCTGGTAGGAGCCGACACTGCGCGCTGCCTCAGCAAGCGCTCTGTAGTGCTCATTGATCACCCTGTTATCGGCAATGACATTCAAGGGAACGCAGGCGCCGATCTTCACACCTGTAGTCTCGTCCGTGACGAGCTGATTCATCTTTGCTACATCTTTGAAATCGACGAGCAGGTCGGGAGATCTTACCCCGTTGCGGATGTTGACGAGTAGGTCCGTTCCGCCCGCAAGAGCCATGGCAC
>CAZQUT010000037.1:0-9061 GCA_964596555.1 uncultured Thermotogae bacterium | reverse complement strand
GCGCTGTCTCCTCTGTTGCCTTCTCCCCCGATGGGCGCACCCTCGCCTCGGTATCATATGATCACAAGATCAAACTGTGGGATGTATCAACCGGCGCACTCCAGCGTACCCTCCCCGGCCATACGAGCGCTGTCTCCTCTGTTGCCTTCTCCCCCGATGGGCGCACCCTCGCCTCGGTATCATATGATCACAAGATCAAACTGTGGGATGTATCAACCGGCGCACTCCAGCGTACCCTCCCCGGCCATACGAGCGCTGTCTCCTCTGTTGCCTTCTCCCCCGATGGGCGCACCCTCGCCTCGGGATCAGATGATAACACGATCAAACTGTGGGATGTATCAACCGGCGCACTCCAGCGTACCCTCACCAGCGATACGAGCGCTGTCTCCTCTGTTGCCTTCTCCCCCGATGGGCGCACCCTCGCCTCGGGATCGTGGGATAGCACGATCAAATTGTGGGATGTATCAACCGGCGCGCTCCAGCGTACCCTCATCGGCCATACGTCGAGTGTGTGCTCCGTCGCCTTCTCCCCCGATGGGCACACCCTCGCCTCGGGATCCCGGGATGGCACCGTCCTCCTCTGGGATATTGCCGCCATCCTTCACCCCAGCAAACCTCCGATTGCCAAATTTACGACGTACACACTCTCCCCAACCGGCGCACGCCTGATCGTGCAACCGCGGTTTGGCGATAGCGTGTGGTTCGACGCCTCAGCCTCTTCAGACCCCGACGGCGCGATTGTTGAGTATGCGTGGGATTGGGACTCAGATGGTAGTTACGATGCTTCCATCACAGATTCTGTGGTCGACCACGTCTTCTCCCAGCCGGGCTCACATCGTGTGACCCTACGGGTGACCGACGATGATGGTGGAACGGCCACACTGACTAAGACCATCACCGTCGGGGAAATACAGCCACCGAACGCTTCCTTCACCTTTTCCCTTACCGAGCCTTCCATCCTTGATACGGTGCAGTTCGCCGACACATCCACCGATGCCGACGGAGATCTGGCAAGCTGGGCGTGGACCTTTGGCGATGGCTCAAGCTCCACTGCTCAGAATCCGTCACACCAATACACGCAGAAGAAGACATACACCGTCAAACTGACGGTCACCGACAATGATGGTCTAACAGATGTCGTCACCAAGCAGCTCAGCGTGGTCAACCTTCATCCCGAGGCGACGTTCACCTTTTCTCCGCAGCAGCCGTACGGCAATCAACCCGTCTCCTTCGGTGCTTCCTCATCGACCGACAAAGACGGAACAGTCACCGGTTACACCTGGGACTTCGATGGTGATGGGAGGATCGATGCGCAAGGAGAGAAGACGACTTGGACGTTCACCGAGGAAGGCACCTACACCGTGAAGCTCACCGTCACCGACGATGACGGAGCAACCGCAATCCATGAAGAACAAGTTACAGTATTCTCTCAACCATCGGGCCTACCACGGTTCGAGGACCTGTGGGCCGTAGTCATCGGAGTGGGCGAGTATGAGGACTCGCGGCTCAATCTGGGCCTACCTGAAGACGACGCGCAAGCGATCTACGATTTCCTTGTTGATACACGGGGTGGGGGCTTCCCTAAGGATAATGTCTGGCTGCTTGTCAACGAGCAAGCGACGAGAAAAGGGATTGAACAAGCTTGGGGCTGGTTACTTCGGCAAGCAGAAGAAGAGGACCTCGTGCTCGTTTACTTCTCCGGTCATGGAGGGCACGACCATGACTACAACGGCGATGAGCCGGAAGGGGATACCGAAGATGAGTACCTCCTACCCTACGATACAGATCCTTCCGATTTCTTCTCCACCGCTGTGCGCGATGATGCGGTAGGAGACTGGGTCAGTTCGCTTCGTAGCGAGCACGTGATTCTGATCTTCGACTCTTGTCATTCAGGAGGCGCAGCAAAGACAGTGAAGTCCTATGAAACCCCAGGCTCGCGTGCAGGGCCGGGGAACACGGTATTCACCGACTTGATGGGTGTAGATGGAGTACTAGTTATGACAGCCTGCCAAGCAACGGAGTTGGCGCAGCAAGATGACAATCTTGGGTACGGTGTCTTCACCTACTTCCTGCTTAGCGGGTTAGGAGGATTGGAGAAGGTAGGAGAGCCAGAAGCCGATACCGATCAAGACGGCCGAGTGACGGTGGACGAACTGAAAAGCTACCTGCAACGAGAAGTCCCACAATATGTGAGCGATGTCATGCTTAAGACCTCTCCGCAGAACCCGCTGATCACCGGAGACGAAGCGCTGAGCCGCGTGGCATTGAGCGGGTACGGCGTGCCATTGATCGGGGAAGTGACCGCAATCGATGAAGAACGCGTGATCATCACCCTGGGAAGCCGGCACGGCATTCGACCCGGCGATCGCTTTGAAGTGATTCACGTATTGGAACTCCCCGATGGCCAGACAATGGAGGAGCACCGCGCAATCATCGAGGTCCTATGTGTCCTTGGCCCTACCCGCTCGGTGTGCTGCATAGTGGAGACCATCTACCCAATTGAACTGAGAGATCAGGTGCGACCGACAAAGGAGTGAAGTGATGAAGCGCTGGGTGTGGCTGCTTGTGGTGTTGGTGGGCATTTGTGCCTTTGCGCAAGAGACGGAGATCCCTTTGCCTGAGGGGGCGGTAGCAAGGTTTGGCCTTGGGACTATCCGAGTCATCGCCTACTCCCCTGACGGGGACCTAATCGCCGTCGGGACAAGCCTTGGGGTGGAGCTGCGCGACGCGAAATCGCTTGATCTGATTCAGCGCCTCACTGGGCACACAGGTGTTGTGACCTCCATCGCATTCTCTCCAGACGGGAGAACCCTTGTGTCGGGTTCAGCGGACAAGACGATTAGATTGTGGTCCGTATCAACAGCGACACTTCTTCGCACGCTCGTAGGGCATACTGCTTGCGTGGAGTCTGTTGCACTCTCTCCTGACGGTGATTCTGTTGCCGCGGGGGCATGCGACGGAACAATCAAGTTGTGGGACATGTCGAGTGGGAGGCATCTTCGTACGCTTGAAGGACATGAAACAGCTACGTTCTTCCTCTTCTTCACGCCAGATGGGAGAACCCTTGCATCGGGATCGTGGGGGGATAACGTAATCAAGCTGTGGAATGCATCAAATGGCGAACTCCTTCGCACACTCTTCATCGAACACGGAGTCAGTTCCATTGCGATCTCGCCAGATGGTGCCACTATCGCCGTAGCAGGATTGTCAAACACAATGATCACACTGCTGGATGCATCGAGTGGAACACTGCTTCGCATGCTTGAGGGTCATGCAGCAGTTGCTTGCTCCCTCTCTTTCTCTCCGGACGGGAGAATCCTTGCATCGGGATCAGGGGATGCCACGACCAAGCTGTGGAATACACTGAGCGGGGCGCTCCTTCGCACACTCTTCGGACATACAACGGTATCTTCCACCGCGTTCTCTCCTGACGGGAGCACACTCGCCTCTGGGTCCGATGACGGGATAATGAGGCTATGGGACGTATCTAGTGGGGATTCACTTCGCATCCTTTCGGACCATTCACCCAGTGTAACCTCTGTTGCCTTCTCTAACGACGGCGAGAGCCTTGCCTCAGGATCGGGTGACGGCACAATCCGACTATGGAACACGCAACAAGGGACCCTCATTCGCACCCTCACCGGACACACGGATAGAATACTCTCAGTTGCCTTCGTTAGTGACAAGAACACGCTTGCATCGGGATCATGGGATGACACAGTGAAGTTGTGGAATGCGTCTAGTGGGACACTGCTTTCCATGTTCAGCGAAGAAGGCTGTGTGACCTCCGTAGACTTCTCTCGTAATGGGAATATCGTCGCGTGTGGTTTGAGCAATGGAATTACAAGAGTGTGGGATGTAACTAAGGGTACAACTGTTGCTATTTCGGAGGGATTGTCTGGTGTGTCCTCCGTGGCCGTTTCCCTTGATGGTGAAAGACTCGTCACAGGGCTCGGAGGAGGAGTTACCCAATTATGGGATGTGTCAAGCGGGGTGGTCTTGAGGTCCCTCTTATCTGACCCGAGTAGTGGTGTTGAGGCAGTAGCCTTGTCCTCAGGTGGGTATACCATTGCGTCTGGTGCATGGAACGGCACAATCAGGATCTGGAGCGCGTGGAGTGGGATTCTTCGATCGACGCTTTCCGGCCATACAGTGCCCGTGTCATCTGTCGCTTTCTCCCCCGATGAGAACACTCTAGCTTCGGGGGCATGGGACAACACGATCAAGCTGTGGGATGTATCAACCGGGACGCTTCTGCAAACGCTCACTGGGCATACAGATTTCGTTTTCTCTGTCTCGTTTTCCGCTGATGGAGAGACGCTGGCGTCGGGATCATGGGACGGCACGGTTCTGTTGTGGGATGTTGCTTCCATTCTTGATCCAAATGAGCTGCCCACAGCCTCCTTCACCTGGCAAGCTCTCTCTTCAAGCGGAACACGCCTTGTTGTTGAACCACGCACTGGCGACCGAATTGAATTCGATGCATCAGCCTCTTCAGATCCTGACGGTGAGATTGTTGAGTATGCCTGGGACTGGAAATCCAATGGCTCGTACGATCAGACAACCACCGATTCCGTCATCGAGCACACGTTTTCCTCTTCTGGCTCTCATCAGGTAACTCTCCGCGTAACTGACGACGACGGAGCTACTGGAACAATTACCAAGACGATCGCGATTGGAGCGAAGCAATCGCCGGATGCGGCTTTTATTGTTACTCCTTCATCGCCCTCAACCCTCGACACGATCCAATTCACCGATTCATCCTCTGATCCAGATGGATCGATTAGCAGTTGGCATTGGAACTTCGGAGATGGTTTGACATCGACTGCACGCAATTCATCGCATCGCTTTACCGAGAAGGGAATGTTCACAGTTCAGTTGACTGTAACTGACAACGACGGCCTCATAGATTCCGTCACAAAGACGATTACCATCAGGAATCTCTTACCCGAAGCTCGATTCTCGATTCACCCCCCGGGACCACTGCCTCATCAACTCGTGAGTTTTGATGCAAGCGAAAGCAGCGATGCTGATGGCAATATTCTCGTTTACCGATGGGACTTCGATGGAGACAGCGTGACAGACCACGAAGGAGTCAGCGCTACATGGACCTTCGCTGAGCCTGGTGACTATGCAGTCAAGCTTGAGGTTGAAGATGAGGACCAAGGCATATCGTCGTCATCACAGCAGATTGCAGTCTCTGACGTTCCTCTTGGCTCGCCAGGCTTCAGCGACCTGTGGGCGGTCGTCATTGGTGTTGGCACATATCAAAACTCCGAGCTCGATTTGAACCTACCCGAAAACGATGCTCGTGCCGTCTACAATTTCCTTGTCGATCAGCAGAGCGGAGGCTTTCCTCAAGACAATGTCCGATTGCTGATCAATGAAAATGCAACCAAGAATGCCATCGAACAGGCTTGGGGCTGGTTGCTTCGCCAAGCAGATGAGGATGATCTCGTTGTCATCTACTTCGCAGGCCATGGCGGACATGACGATGACTACAACGGCGATGAACCCGAGGGAGATACTCAGGATGAATACCTGTACCCCTACGATATTGATATTTCGGACATCTTCTCCACTGCCATCCGTGACGACATTGTGGGAGACTGGGCACGTTCACTCCGCAGTGAGAGTGTAATTCTCATCTTTGATTCTTGTCATTCAGGCGGGGCAGCGCGCGCAGTCAGGGGCCACGAGCTGCCTGGAGCACGTAGCGCTTCGGGCAACACCGTATTTACTGATCTGATGGGAGAGGGACTATTGGTCATGGCCGCATGTCAAGCTGCGGAAACTGCAAAACAAGATGACGAACTTGGGCACGGTGTGTTCACCTACTTCCTGCTGAGTGGCTTGGGAGGCCTCGAAGAGACAAACCAAGCCCTCGCTGACGCTGACAACGATGAGAGAGTGTCAGTCGATGAACTACGCGTGTATCTAGAGCAAGCGGTTCCTGAATATGTAAGCAGCATGGTGCCTTCTTGCTCTCCGCAGAATCCGATGATCACAGGCGACGAAGCACTCGTCCGCACTGCATTAAGCGGCTACGGCATCCCGTTGATTGGAGAAGTATCGACGATTGATGGAGATCGCGTCATCATCACCTTGGGAAGCCGACACGGACTTCTACCTGGAGATCGTTTTGAGATCGTGCATGTGCTGCAGCTCCCCGATGGCCAGACAATGGAGGAGCATCGCGGTATCGTTGAAGTGCTATATGTAGCTGGCCCCGATCGATCAGTCTGTCTTATCGTGGAGACCATCTATCCAATTGAACAAGGAGATCAGGTGCGACCGATTCAAGAGTGAGGCACATTCGGTGTCGTTACGAGTCATGAGAATGGGCGTACGAAAGATTAGTAAATCACTGTTGGAATCTTGCATCCGGACGCAAAGAGAGCTTCCAGAACCTCAGCCTCCAGACACCACAGTCCTGAAGTCGGTATGGCTACTGCGTTCCAACAAGAAGAGACTCGATCTCCTCCCGACTCGGCCAGGAGAAAGTTCCAAAGTTATCCTGTGAGGGGTACCTGATTGGGCCGTGCTCCCAAACGAGACGCCGATTCCGCAGCTACTGCATTCGCCCTGCTCGTGATCTTTGGTACAGGGATCTCAAGATCGGATAAGGTTATGGGATGGGCAACAAACAGGACTCCCTTTCTTGGCTCGCCGACCTCAATGATCAGCAGCGCGCTGCCGTCACGCATGGTGATGGTCCACTTCTTGTCGTTGCCGGCGCGGGTACGGGCAAGACGAAGACGTTGGCGTATCGTGTGGCCTATCTGATCTCTCAAGGCATGGATCCCAACCGTATTCTGCTTCTCACGTTCACCCGAAGAGCTTCGCAAGAGATGCTGCGCCGCGCTTCAGCCATCGTCGCCACGGGAGCAACCAATGCCACGGGGCGCGTTTGGGGAGGAACGTTTCATGCCATCTCCAATCGCTTGCTGCGCACGCATCACAAAGCTGCCAGTTTGCGCCAAGACTTCACCGTGATGGATCAGGGGGATGCCGAGGACCTTATGAACCTGATTCGGCATGATCTGGGGCTTCACAAGGCCGAGAAACGCTTCCCGCGCAAGCGAACGTGTTTGTCCATTCACTCCCGATGCATCAATTCCTCTGAGAATCTGGAAAGCGTTTTGCAATCGGAATATCCGTGGTGTCTGGAATGGGAGGCGGAGTTCCGGGAGATCTTCAAACGCTACGTGAGTCGCAAACAGAAGACGAATGTGCTCGATTTTGACGATCTGCTTCTGTATTGGCTTCATCTGTTGAGCGATCCACGCCTGGCTTCCGAGATTTCGGGTCAGTTCGACTATGTGCTGGTAGATGAATATCAGGACACCAACAAGCTGCAAGCAGGCATCTTGCGAGGGATGTGCACAACCCACAACAACATCATGGTCGTCGGTGACGATGCGCAGTCAATCTACCGTTTCCGTGGCGCGACGGTGCGCAACATGCTTGATTTCCCAGAGCAGTTTTCGGGGACAAAGATCATCACGCTAGAGCAGAATTACCGCTCGGTCTCGCCGATTCTGGATACGGCCAATCGATTGATTGCCGAGGCATCAGATCAGTACTCCAAGGAGTTGTGGTCGGAGCGCACGTCGCGGCAGCTGCCCAAGTTGATCACTTGCAAGGATGAGGCAGAACAGGACGAGTTTGTCGTCAAGCGTGTGTTGCAGCACTACGAAGAGGGCATTCCCCTGCGCAGGCAGGTGGTGCTCTTCCGCGCGTCGTACCTGTCAGCGTCCCTCGAACTGGAGCTAACGCGGCGTAATATCCCGTACCACAAATACGGCGGCCTTCGCTTCATGGAGGCAGCGCACGTCAAGGACCTGATCTCGATCCTGCGGCTGCTGGAAAATCCAAGAGATGAACTCGCCTGGTTCCGCGTGTTGCAGCTGATGGATGGCATTGGTCCGGGCACAGCGGCCAAGATCCTCGAACACGTGATCGAGCACAATAGCGACCCACGATCCGTGAGTTCATTCAAGGGCCCACCCGCTGCTCGGGACGAGTTGAAGGATTTTTGTGCGATGATCGAAGATGTCGTGCCGATGGGCGTGAACGAGCCCGCCATACAGCTCGAGCGCATCCGCAAGTTTTACGACACGCTGCTCAAGAAGACCTACGACAACCCGCATGCGCGCGAGCGCGACCTGGTGGGGTTGGAGCAGATTGCGTCTGGGTACAAGTCACGGCGCAAGTTTCTTGTGGATCTGCAGCTCGATCCGCCCTCGTCGACATCGGATCTGGCGGGTCCGCCTGTCAAGGACGAGGATTATCTGATCCTGTCCACGATTCACTCGTCCAAAGGCGGCGAATGGGACGTGGTCTTCCTCATCCATGCCACCGACGGGTTCCTTCCTTCGGACATGGCTGCTGGGTCGCCAGAGGAGTTGGAGGAAGAGCGACGGTTGGTCTACGTGGCGCTGACGCGGGCGCGCGACTTCCTTTACGTGTCCCGGCCGCTGCGTTACTACCACCGCTGGTATGGATTGAGCAACGGGCACGACTACATGCAGCTGTGCCGATACTTCACGCGAAACGTGCTGCCCACCATGGAGATGCTCAACCTGACCCAGCCAAAGAGGGATCGTTACGATGACGAATCCTTCGAGGAGCCTCCGATGGATATCTCAGAACGCATCCGTCAAATGTGGGATGAAGGTGAAGTGCCACTCTAAGAAAGGCCAGGCGCTTTCTTGTATCATGCCCTGCATCATGTCTACAGAGAACAAAGGCCCTGCCTATCGTGTGGAGACCGAGCGTCTCGTGGTTCGCTGCTGGCAACCGCAAGATGCCGCCTTGGGGAAGGCGGCCATTGATGCCAGTCGCGCGCATTTGCGCGTTTGGATGCCCTGGGCTGACGCTGACCCTGAACCGCTAGCCATCATGGTCAAGCGTGTGCGCCAGTTCCGCGCCATGTTTGATCTAGACAAGGACTACGTCTATGCGATCTTCGACAAAGTCGAAACGCAGATTCTTGGTGGCAGCGGCCTGCACACACGCCTTGGAGAAGGCGCGCGCGAGATTGGTTACTGGATTCATG
>CAZQUT010000036.1:6728-9338 GCA_964596555.1 uncultured Thermotogae bacterium | reverse complement strand
AGAAATGATGCATGAATTGATCGCCTACTTGGCGAGGAGGAAGAAATGAGACGGCCAGCCAAGCTAGACATGAAGATGGCGCGGTACTTGATGGCACAGAAGGCAAAACGGAGAAAGTACTTCCCGTTCGTCACAATGCTTGAACCACTCGAAGCGTGTAACCTGCACTGCATTGGATGCGGACGAGTGATCGAGTACAAGGATTACATCAACCGTCGTCTTACGGTAGAACAGTCTCTCGCTGCGGTACACGCCTCCGGTGCACCGATCGTCTCTATTTCTGGTGGTGAGCCGCTGTTGCACGAGCAGATTGGCGAGATCACACGAGCGATACTGGAGGAGAAACGGTTCATATACCTGTGCACGAACGGGCTGTTGCTGGAGGAGAAGCTAGACCTGTTCAAGCCATCGCCGTATCTGTCATTTGTCGTGCATATGGATGGGACAAAGGAAATACACGACATGGTGACGCAACACCCGGGAACGTACGATCAAGGGATGCGGAGCATCAAAGAGGCGATCGCGCGTGGATTTCGAGTGAACACAAACACAACGATGTTTCATGGATCGAACGTGGAGGATGTGCACAAGCTCTTCTCTATTCTCACTGGAATGGGCGTGGAGGGGTTGATGGTTTCCCCAGGGTATGCGTACGAGGATGTGTCGGATCGTGAACTATTCCTGCAGCGGCAGGAGTCGATCAAGGTCTTCCGTCAGATCCTTGATTCATCCAAGGGCTTCCCTCTCTACAACAACCCGCTTTACCTCGATTTCCTGCGTGGAGAACGCGAGTATGAATGCGCTGCGTGGACGACGCCAACATACACCGTGCGCGGCTGGCGCAAGCCGTGCTATATTCTTGCCGATGAGCACACAGAAGACATAAATGAGCTGTTCGACCCCAAGCTGTGGGAGAATTATGGTCCGGGAAAGGACCGTCGCTGCGCCAACTGCATGATGCACTCGTCATTTGAAGGGGCAAGCATCCTGCACGCATTTTCCCACCCGCTCGATCTGCTCACCGTGGCTCGCGAGGAACGAAAGAAATGATCATTGTTACTGCACCCTCCCGCGTTGAGCGGATCTGGATTCCTCGCCTCCCTGGCGTGCGGTGTTTGCGTACGCCGATGGGGGTTGGTGCGGGTGATTGGCTCTCCCGATCTCTGCAGGGTCTCGATGCGCCAAGGATCATCGTGAGCACCGGCTTCTGCGGCGGTCTCTCTAAAAGTGTGCCTGTAGGGACGGTCGTCATCGGGAACACGATTGAATATGAGGGTAAGCAGATTGCGGTCGATGCAGGCCTTGTGGAACGCGCACGAAAAGCGCTCATGACAGCAAATATGCCGTTCCACGTGGGGAAGATCGCAACTACAAGTAGTGTCGTCAAGTTACCACAGGAGAAGAAGAACCTGGCACGGACCGGAGCATTAGCAGTCGATATGGAGAGCGGTCCGCTTGCCTGTGTTGCACTGGCGGCGGGGATCGGGTTCCTCCCGTTGCGGGTCGTTCTCGACACACGCGATCGCCCACTGTTGTTCAACGCCGATCGCTCGGACCTGCTAGTAGCACTTGCACATCCTATTTCCACGCTTCATTTGTTGCGCACGGTGATCATTGCCGGACGCGTGATTGGGCGAGCGATTGCGGCGATTGCCACTGAACTTGCCACAAGGAGGGAGGAATGCGTCGCGTGGTGAATGTAGGTGGAATCAAGATTGGGGGAGATAATCCGGTCGTCGTACAATCGATGACGAGCACCGACACCCGCGATGTCGATGCCACCGTGTCTCAGATCGAGCGGTTGCAACAGGCGGGATGCGAGATCGTTCGTGTCGCCGTGCCAGACGATGCTGCTGCGCGTGCCCTTCCGGCGATCAAGAAACGGATCGATATTCCATTGGTTGCCGACATCCACTTTGATCACCGTTTAGCCCTTGCATCAATCGATGCCGGCGTGGATAAGCTGCGATTGAACCCGGGAAACATCACCGATCCGATGAAGATCGAACAGGTGGTGCGGGCGGCGAAGGAGGCGAGGATACCGATTCGCGTGGGGGCGAACTCCGGCTCGCTTGCCGATTCATTCCTCGATAAGAATGGACACGCCACCGCCGACGGGATGGTGGATAGCGCGCTTAAGGAGATCCGGCTGCTCGAGGGACTCGACTTTACCAACATTGTTGTGTCGCTCAAGGCGACCGACGTGATGATGACGCTCGCCGCCTACCGCAGGATTGTGCGTGAAGTCGACTATCCCCTGCACATCGGGATCACCGAGGCGGGAACGCCGTGGGGCGGGACGATCAAGTCAGCGGTCGGGATCGGAATCCTCCTTGCCGAGGGCCTGGGCGACACTTTGCGCGTCTCCCTTACCGGCGATCCGGTGGAGGAGGTGCGGGTCGCCTACCAGATCCTTGGCGCACTTGATCTCCGTCGACGTGGGATATCCTACCGCGTATGCCCGACGTGCGGACGCACACGCATCGACCTATACACGATAGCAAGCGAGATTCAGGAAAAACTCTCCGACGTGACAGAGCCGATAGTTGTTGCCCTGATGGGATGCATCGTAAATGGGATCGGTGAGGCAAAGGACGCGGACATCAGCCT
>CAZQUT010000036.1:0-6628 GCA_964596555.1 uncultured Thermotogae bacterium | reverse complement strand
AAGACCGCGATACGCAGGGCGACGCGCTGGATCGTCGAGCGACAGGAAGAGGATGGATCGTGGGGAGGAATTCAGCCACCGTGGGTCTACTCGCTGATCGCGTTGAAGGCGCTTGGGTATCCGTCCGATCATCCGGTGATCAAGAAGGGGCTCGCCGGGTTCTACGGAAAGAAAGGTTTTGCTATCGAGGATGAGAGTATGCTGCGCTTGCAGTCGTGCCTCTCACCAGTCTGGGACACTGGCCTAGCGATGATAGCCTTAGAGGATGCGGGACTACCCAGCGATCATCCCGCCCTGGTCAAGGCTGGTGAGTGGCTGCTCGATGAGCAGATCTTCACCGGTGGTGATTGGCAGGTGCGCTGCAACGGGCGGCCCGGTGGATGGGCGTTCGAGTTCGCAAACGACATCTATCCAGACACCGACGATGCATCAGTGGTGATGATGGCTCTACAACGGGCGAAGCTCGATGAGAAAAGGAAATCGTACGCCTTGGATAGAGGCCTCGAATGGCTCCTTGCCATGCAGAGCAAGAATGGCGGCTGGGGATCGTTCGATCGGAACAACACCAAGGCCTTCCTGCGCCAGATCCCGTTTGCCGACTTCGGGGAGATGATCGATCCACCGTCGGTTGACGTAACGGCGCACATCGTTGAGTACCTGGGGAAGATCGGTTATGGAAGCGACTCGAGAGTGGTGGATCGTGCGCTCCGTTATCTGAAGAGCGAACAGGATCCGGATGGGGCGTGGTACGGCCGATGGGGAGTCAATCTGACGTACGGGATCGGGGCGGTTCTCCCAGCGCTTGCTGCGATTGGTGAGGACATGAGCACTCCCTACGTCCGCTGCGCAATCGACTGGCTTATCAATCATCAGAACGAAGACGGGGGATGGGGAGAACGGATCGAAGGGTACAAAGACGAGACCTGGCGTGGAAGAGGGCCATCCACCGCATCACAGACGGCGTGGGCGATCCTCGGCCTCATCGCCGCTGGAGAGATCGAACATCCGGCAACCAAAGCGGGAATCGACTGCCTCATCAAAACTCAGAGGAAGGATGGGGGTTGGGATCAACTGTACTTTGCTGGGACGGGTTTTCCGATCGATTTCATGATCAACTACCATCTCTATCGGGACGTCTTCCCGGTGATGGCTCTCGGACGGTACCGCAATGGCAGACGCGGAGACTGGGAGACACGGAGACAAGGGGATGGACAGACGCAATGATGCGGAGAAACGGAGAAATGACAGAGATGGATGATAGACGAGTACTGATGGGCCGTAAGGAGTCTTGATGCAGGTAATAAAGGCTGATGTCCTCGGATTCTGCTTCGGTGTACGCCGAGCGGTGACGATGATCGAGACGGAACTGGAGCAGAACGCCCCCCTGTGTACCTTAGGCGCAATTGTGCACAACACGCACGTTGTAGAGGGCCTGACAAAGAAGGGGGGACGACTGGTGCGGAGCTTAGATGAAGTCCCCGCTGACGAGGCGGTGGCGATCACCGCCCACGGCGCTGGCGAAGAGGTCTACGCCGAGATCCGCGAGCGTGGGTTACGGCTGATAGACACGACGTGTCCGATCGTCAGACGCGCGCAACAGACAGCGGCGAATCTGGTGAAGGATGGCTTCTTCGTCATCCTCTACGGCGAGGCGGAGCATCCTGAGGTGAAGGGTATCCTATCCTGGACGACAGGGAAGGGGATCGCCACGCAGACGCCGGATGTGGAGATTCCCGATGGGACAACCCGTATTGCTGTTATCGCCCAAACGACGAAGAACCGGCAGCAGTTCGCTCAGTTTGCTGAGCAAGCCACGCGAGAATTCGCGAGCAGAGTATCCGAGATTAGAATAATCAACACGACGTGTCCGGAGACGGGACGACGTTATCAGGCAGGAAGCGATCTGGCAAAGAAGGTTGACGTGATCCTTGTCGTCGGGAGCAGGTCTTCGGCGAATACACGAAAACTAGCGGATACGTGCAATGCGACAGGTGTTTCCACACACCACATCGAGTCAGCTACTGAGATTAGGGAAGATTGGTTTGCCGGCTGCAGCCGGTGCGGCGTGACCGCGGGGGCCTCGACTCCCGATGAAGTGATCGAAGATGTCGTATGCCGACTAAACGAGGAAAAGGGGGAATAATGCAGGACATAATAGGCACAACTAATGTACAGGCAGAACAGCTGGCCGCTCCGCGGCTCTATCGGGAGATCCTAAAGCATACAGCGAGTGGAGCGCCGGAGTTCATGGATATAACGCAGGAGGTGAAGGACGTCCTCGCTCGTTCCGAGATTAGCGAGGGCTCGGTGTTGGTCTTCACTCGCCACACAACAGCGGCGATCGAGATCAACGAGGATGAGCCACTGCTGATGGAGGATCTCAAGCAGTTTCTCCTGCGTATCGCGCCGCGAGATGGAGACTACAAGCACAACGACTTCTTCATCCGCACGGCTAACATGACCGAGGACGAGTGCCCGAACGGACACGCCCACTGCCAGCACCTTCTCCTCGGGACGAGCGAGACGATTCCCATCGTCGACAGTGAGCTTCTTCTCGGACGATGGCAGCGGATCTTCTTGATCGAACTCGACAGGCCGCGCGAGCGCCAGGTATTCGTACAAGTACAGGGATGGTAGACCCACACATCGCGACGCTGATCGACCTGCCACAGGCTCCCCCTTCTGTGGAAGATTCAGAGACGCTGTGCAAGAGACTGGCCCTATCCCACTATGAGAACTTTACCGTCGTGTCGCGCCTGGTCCCCCGCCGGATGCGCCAACCACTCTATAACCTGTACGCGTTTTGTCGGACTGTCGATGACATCGGAGACGAGGCACCCGGCGACCGCGTTCTCCTCCTCAACCGTTTCGAGGGTGAACTCGCGGCCGCGTATGATGGGACGCCACATCACCCCGTTCTGGTCGCCCTTCAAGGGACAATTGAGCGCTTCGACATGCCGCGCGACCTGTTTCAGCGGCTGATCACCGCTAACAGGATCGATCAAGAGAAGAAGCACTATCAGACATTCGACGAGCTAGTGCACTACTGCGAGCACTCCGCCACTCCCGTAGGAAGGCTCTTCCTCATCCTGTTTGGCTACCACGATGATGATCTATTCGCCCTGTCCGATTCAACGTGCATAGCTCTGCAATTGACGAACTTCTGGCAGGATGTAAAGCGTGACTACGAGCAGGGGCGCATCTACCTTCCCCTCGATGAGATGAAGGAGTACGAAGTGAGCGAGGCTGAACTGTCCGCAGCGCAGGCGTGCGATAAGTTCAAGGATCTGATGCGCTTCCAGGTTGAGCGCACGCGGGGCTACTTTCGCGATGGTCTTCCCTTGATCGACCGCGTGAATGGATCCCCGCGCGTCGACATTGCCCTGTTCTCCCGTGGAGGAATAGCGATTCTCGATAAGATTGAGCAGCTTCACTACGACACGCTAAGGGCGCGTCCAACGCTTGCTAAGTCAGAGAAGATTCGGCTTTTCCTCTCGACACTTATTGGCCGTAGGTGGAGAAAATGGATCTAGAGCGTTCGTATTGGCTGTGTCAACAGATAACGCGCCACGAGGCAAAGAACTTCTACTACGCGTTTATCACCCTGCCGCGCGAGAAGCGCCGGGCGATCTACGCCGTGTACGCTTTCTGCCGCGAGGCCGATGATATCGCAGATGCCGATTCTTCCATCGAGGAGAAGAAGATACATCTAGACAAGCTTCGCGCCAGGCTCGATGGGGCATGTTCAGGAGATCCGCAGGGAGGAACCGACATTGCCCTGAGCGATGCGATCACCCGTTTCGCCATAGATTCGCAAGACCTCGCTCATGTGATTGATGGGGTGGAGATGGATCTAGTCATCTCTCGTTACGAGACGTTTCCCAATTTACATCTCTACTGTTCCCGCGTTGCCTCAGCGGTTGGGCTCTCCGTTCTCCCCATCCTCGCTGGGGGAGGAGAGAGATTGCCTGCGGAGGCGCGCGAGGCTGGGGAGTTGCTTGGCCTAGGGATGCAGCTGGCAAATATCGTGCGTGATGTAGCAGAGGACATCGCTATCGATCGTGTGTACCTCCCACAAGAAGACCTGCGGCGCTTTGGAGTGACAGACGAGATGCTGCGTGTCGGGAGGATGAACGACAAGATGCGGGATCTGCTGTCTTTTGAGAGCGAGCGAGCAAAGAGCTACATGCGTGAGGGGAAGCACGTCTCCGAGTTTCTCCCCCGTAATGCCCGTCGCTGCATAGCGCTTCTGGGGACGATCTACACGCGCATCTTGGAGATGGCTGCGACGCGCGGATACGACGTCTTTCAAGAAAGGCTGTCCCTCTCCTCGCGCCAAAAGGTCGGCCTAATCTTGCACACGTGGTTTGGGCGATGAAGCAGGTAATCATAATTGGCGGCGGTCCGGCCGGGATCGCGAGCGCTTCTATCCTCGCTCAACGCGGCGTAAAGACACTGCTGATCGAGCGCAGCAAGCGCCTCGGTGGTCGCGCATCATCGTTTCTCTATTCCAGGATGCAAGAAGATGTCGACTACGGGCAGCACGTACTCATGCGCTGCTGCACAGAGTCGATCAGTCTGCTAAAGCTACTCAAGCAAGGGGATTCTGTCTCGTTCCAGCCACGTCTGCGTGTTCCGATGGTAGATGAAAGGAGGAGAGGAACAATCGAGTCGTCGCCTCTTCCTGGGATCTTGCACTTGCTGCCAACCCTCCTTTCCTATCGCTTCCTCCCTTTTCGTACCCGGATGGGCGCGCTGCGCTCTGGACTCTCACTTATGCTGCAGAACCCAGAGGACGTGTCGTTTGCGGAGTGGCTTGCGGATCACGGCCAAGGAAAGGCTATCGCCACCCTGTGGGATCCGGTCTGTATTGCCACGCTCAATGCACACGCGGGTGATGTAAGCGCACGCATGGCTCAAGTTGTCTTTAAGCGCGGGTTCTTTCGGCCACACGGGGCGGGTATCGGCATGTTCAAGCGCCCTCTTTCGAAGATCTTTGAGTCAGCGATTCCGTTTCTCGAAGCACGTCAGGGCAGGGTACTCCTCGGCGCAGCCGCGCTCAGGATCATCGTCGATGATGGAGGCGTGCGTGGCGTGGAGATGGCGGATGGGAAACTCATTGAGGCTGATGCTGTGATCAGTGCTGTCTCGCTACCAGATCTGCTGCAATTGCTTCCACATGCGAGGAGAGATCAGCTCTTCGATCTTCTTTCTGAGATCAGCTTTTCGCCAATCGTGAACATCCACCTGTGGTTCGATCGACCGGTCATGGATGAGCCGTTCATCATCGGGGTCGACTCCCCGTTGCAGGCGGTGTTCGACGTCTCTGCAGCCCATGGAGATACCGAGAAACACCACATCGTCATCTCCCAGAGCTCTGCGACGCCATGGGTCGACATGCCAATCGGCTCGATCGTGGAGGAGTTCCTCTCCGCCTTAAGGAAGCTCCTTCCACGTGCGCGCGAGGCGAAACTCATCGACTCACTCGTAATCAAGAGCAGACAGGCAACGTTCATCCCGTCGCCCGGAACAGACGCGCTACGACCAGCGTCCACTACGCCGATCAAGGGGCTGTTCCTGGCAGGCGACTACACAGCAACCGGTTGGCCCGCCACCATCGAAGGGGCAGTACGCTCGGGGATAAACGCAGCCGGTGCCCTGTTAGCGGATCATTGAATGCCTCGGACTTCCAACAAGCTAAGACAGTTCTGAACGATCCTTACTCGCTACGGCTTGTGATCTCGATCAGGTGATAACCAAACTGCGTCTGCACAGGGCCGTGCACCTCTCCCAGTGATTCGCTGAATACCACGCGGTCAAACTCCGCAACCATCTGCCCGGGAGAGAACTCGCCAAGGTCTCCACCCGATTGCCCTGATGGGCACTTGGAGTACTCACCGGCAATAGCTGCGAAGTCTTCCCCATTCTCAATTCTTCTCTTCAGTTCCTCGCACTCTGTTTCCGAATCAACGAGGATGTGTCGTGCTGTTGCCTTCATTGCTACCTCCGTCTTGTTCAAGATATGTTGTTATCCACCGATACCAGGAAGCTAGTCACACATTGTGGATGCTTAGTCAGATGCTTGACTACTTGGTTACAATTGGCAAGTCGCGTATCGTAATGAGTCCTGGAGCTGCTTCTTGTACTCGTCTAACGGCGTTTCCCGCTATTGCAACTGTAGCAATAGCGCCGTTCGTGCCGTGCAGGGTGACATCCAAGTCCGGTACTCCTTTTACCTCTATTGCGTCTTTGTCATTTGGTTCGCCGAGTGCCGCGATGAAGGTCATGGACATGAACTCACCATCCTTCGTGTACCCGCGCGCTTGACTGGGTCGATGTCTACACCTCCGACCAACTGAAGGCTAGCTGTCTGTAAAACGTAGAACGCGATGGCACTTCCTATCGGACCAAGACCGTATTGAAGCACCCGAGTTCTCTCTGCCATTTGCTAGTCCTCCCAGAACCTTCTTGGTGGTAGCGGTAAGTATATAGGTCAACAGGCCGAACACAACGAGACTAGCGCCATGCTGGCCGTCGGCCATTACGGGTTTGTGGAAGAATCCCGTGCCTTTCAGATCCTGCTAACTACAGATATTGCTGGTCGTTTCGAATTGGTACCGACTTCAAG
>CAZQUT010000035.1:0-9371 GCA_964596555.1 uncultured Thermotogae bacterium | reverse complement strand
GTATTCAGCCTGACTCTGCCCTACTTACGCCTCGAGCGAATATCGGTCACCGCGGGGTGAGCGATGCTCAACATCCGTAAGCTCACGATCGATGACTATGACGGGCTGTGTGCGCTATGGGCGGAGGCGGGGCTTCCGTACAGGCCAAACGGACGGGATACGTGCGAGAAGATCGCTACGCAGATCGATGGTGACTGTTCGATCTACCTCGCCGCTGAGGAGGACGGAAGGCTCGTCGGGGCGATTCTGGGAACGCACGATGGTCGCAAGGGCTGGATCAACCGTTTGGCGGTCTCTCCGGATCATCGAGGACGTGGAATTGCGACAATGCTTGTACGAGCGGTTGAGGAAGCCTGCATTGAGCTGGGTATCGAGATCTTCGCCTGCCAGATCGAGGATTGGAATACGACCTCGATGGCCATCTTCGACCACCTTGGCTACACCCGCCACGACGACATCATCTACTTCACCAAGCGCCTCCGCCCGGACGTGTAGAGATCTCAACTCGGCACATCGTCCCTGAGGGTCGCCCTTGGTTCCCCTCTGTTCGGTGAAACCTCGTCTACGATCTGTCCATCCCGCAACGCGAGGATTCGCTCTGCAAATGATGTGACAAGGGGATCATGGGTGGCGATGAGGAGCGTGGCCCCCTCCTTGTTCAAGTGCGAGAACTCTTTCATCACGTCCAGGCTGCTCTCGGAATCGAGGTTCCCTGTCGGTTCGTCTGCAAGGATGAGCTTGGGGCCGATTACGAGCGCCCGTGCGATGGCCACACGCTGTTCCTCGCCACCGGAGAGCTCCGCCGGGAGGTGTTCAGCGCGTTCGGAGAGGCCCACTTGCTTCAGGGCCGTAATCGCTCGCTGGTGTCGTTCCGCACGCCCTACGCCGGCGTAGTAAAGCGGCAGGGCAACGTTCTCCCAGGCCCGCAGGTGTGAAATCAGATTGAAGCTCTGAAATACAAAGCCGATCGAGCGACCGCGCAGTCGCGACCGTTCTCGATCGGGGAGACCCTGAGTCGGTTCTCCGAACAGGCGCAACCTCCCGTCGGTAGGCTCATCCAACAGACCTATTATGTTGAGCAACGTGCTCTTGCCGGATCCCGATGGCCCCTGGACCACCAAAAACTCTTGCTCTGTCACGTTGAGGTTCACCCCGCGCAGGGCAGGAACCTTCACCCGTCCCTTGACGTATATCTTGTGCACGTTTTGCAGTTCGATCATCGCTTTCCCCTTCTCATCGCTTCAGCAGGCGAGAGCCGGCTAACACGCCAGGCCGGCCACCCTCCCGCCAACAACCCAACGCCGATTGCAGTGGCGACGATTATCCATGCCCAGTTCCATGAAAGAGAGGGCAGTTGCCCCAAGAAACGCTGCAGTGGCCCCGTACCAGCCAGGCCTAGACTGAGGCCGATAAGACCAGCCGGCACTGTGATCTTGAGTGCCTCCACCACCCCCAGGGTAACGATCCGGTTTCTCGTCGCTCCCGCCGCGCGGCGGATACCCAGCTCACGGGTGCGCAACAGGAGGAGAAAGCTAATCAGGTTGAAGACCCCGATCGCTCCGAGGAGGAGGCCCAACCCCACCAGAATACCGAGCCGGTTCGCCGTAGCTGTCAGGGTTTGACGCCACTCCGCTACCTGTGCCGCTGGCGCGACGATCTCTACCTTCGCCTTATCCGGGTAGATACCTTGGAATAGGTCCACGATCGCGGCCCTGACCTCACCCGGCTCTGCCTCGGAGTCTGTATGAACAAAGAAGCAATGGTAGAACCACAACCCCTCTAGACACTGGTAGGGGACGATGACCTGCGCTCTGAGAGTCCCTAAGACTACATTGTCATTGAATACCCCCACTACCGTGTAGGGGGCGTTCCTTATGTTCAGTCTCTGCCCGATCGGATCAGCCCCTTTGAACATTGTGCTGGCCAGACCTTTTGCCACGAGAGCCACCTTTTCTCCTTCCGTGATCTCTGGCGCGCTGAGATCGCGTCCCTGTTCTATGTTAAGCAGGCCGAGCCCTTCCCATCCTTCACCCACACCTTCAACACTGGTCCCAGGGGAGTTGGTCCCCTTTATCGGCACTGTGCGGGAACCGGAAACCACCGCCGCTTCCACTCCTGGAAGTACCTGCAACGAAGGGAGGTCCCTTGCTGAGAGATCAGGGGCGGCGAGGATGCTCTGACGGGGAGACTGGACGAGAAAGGTCCGTTCGTCGATCGATCCCCACAGGCTTGTGAGGGACTGTTGAGAGCTCACTACCAGGTTGATGAGCAAGAACAATCCGCTACTGGCGATGATCACTGCAAGAGCGGCGATCAATCGTCCCCCTCCAATGCCGTATCTGCGGCGACCCTCAAGCGTTCGCAACGACAACGCGCGCGCTGGGCTTATACGGGCCGCCTGCCAGCTCGGGTGGAGACTCGCGAGGAGTCCCACCGTGAGTGTGAGCGGAAGGACAAGGGCGTGAACCGCTCCTATACTTGCTGAGTCCCCGATAGAGGGGGCTAGGAAGAGCACAAGTTCACCCAAACAGATTCCAGCAATCCCGCCTGCGCCCGCCAACCATACCCCCTCCACCAGGAACAGTCGCAAGATATCCTGCGTGGTCGCTCCCACCGTGCGGCGGACCCCGATCTCCCAGCTACGATTCATGACCGACAGGGAAAGGAGTCCGGCCACCACGGTTCCGGCGAGAACGAGCATCACGAGTGAACTTATGACCAGGAGACGGTTTGTCGTGCGCTCGGTGTGGAAGTACATCTGGTATCGCTTCGAGATCGGCGTGGTGGTCGCTCCGGGAAGCGCACGCATGACCGCGCTCTGAGCACGTCTTGTGTCACCCCGCGCTCGAACGAGGAGCGCTCCGTAGGGCCGTTCGCTCGATCCAGCTTGGGCGAACGATTTCGGTCCCGATCCCGCTGGAACGAGCACCCAATTGTTCAACCGACGTCGAAGCTCATCGTCGCTGGGGATCTGGGCAAGGACGCCGATGATTTCTGCCCCGTCAAGCGTCTGGCCCACCGGGTTTGCCTCGCCGAATATGGCCTCCTTCACCTCCCATCCGAGGATGACCACGGCCTTGTCTTGCGGTGTGAACGACCTCCCAGCGGCAAGTGGGAGCTGAAATGCGTTGAGGTAGTTTGAGCTTACCTCAAGCCGCGTGATGTTGTAGGTCTGGCCGGGAAAGTAACCGGTGGAGTAGGTTCCCTCCCCTGCTACGCCGGCGACCTCCGCTAGGTTGGCCAGCCGGGCGAGATCATCTTCTCCAAAGTCTCCTTCGGCATGGACGTAGAACAGATTTGCTCCAATCCGGTCTGCCAGGGCGCGGATCTCCGCCTCCAGCCCTTCGCGAACGCCGAGGGAGATCCAAAGGACCGCGGTGGCCAAGGCCACCGCGATGAGGATCAACCCCCGTCCGGAAGGAGAACGGTTCACCGCTCTGAGATCTCCCTCAGGATGCGCGCCAGCTCCTCCTTCGCCTGCGGGTGGCAGACCGGCTCTCCCGTCACCAGGTTGATCGGGTATAAGGTGCACGGGAATACTACCGTCCCGTCGGCGTCGATGATCATCACCGTCCGCATGCCGTACAGGTTCCAAGAAGTGATCAGCCGATAGTCTTCATCGAGGAGGATCCGCCACCCAAAGTCGGGTGAGGAAGAGAGTGTCCTCAGTTCCTCGCGTTTTTCGGCCCAATTCCGGACGCCGGGCCGGGCGAGGTAATCCTCGAGGGGGATGGCGAAGAACTCGGGGTGGACCTTATCCAAGCCGATCCTCCGGCCGTACTCCCATATCGAGGTCTTCGCGGCTATGGAGAAGTAGTCGCGGAGCCAGATGAACTCAACCCGCGGAAACTCGCTCTGCAAAGCGCTCAACTCGCGAAACACACAGGCACTATTCCCCTCAGTCCAGCCGAAGTAGATCACGCGCGGGACCCCCGGTTCAAGGGATACCTCCTCGCCATCAGGGGTGTACAGGGGGAAGGACGGCCAGCGAACTTGATCCCCGTACCAGAGGACCTGCTGGAGTAGGGCATCGTCCGGTGGGGCCCCGTGCTCGGCGAAACAGTGGACGATCCGCTCAAGCTCGGGCACGGCGTAGTTGGGGAACGCGCGGCGGCGGTAGACAATCGTCCCTTCTCGGTTCACGAGAAAGGTGACCGGTGAGGCACGCTCGCCGACCTGGTACAATGCGCAGACGATCGCCGCGAGCGGGTTCTTGATGATCTCGACCCCTTCTCCGACGGCCGTACGAAGCTCTTGCGACCCTGATGAGCCCATACTAGATGCGACCACCACCACTTGGCATTCTGGGATGCTGCTCCACTCGCCGATCAGCGGCCAGTACTCTGAATCACACGAGTTATTGATGACCACGAGGACCGTGTTCGCCGCTTGAAAGTCGATCCCCGCTATGGGAGGAGCGGCCGCGCCAATCTGAAGCCCAAATGTATAAGGGCAGAACATCGTTTGGTACTCTTCGAACGGGGGCTGGGCGAACCACGCCTCTAAACCGCTACAGTTATCGCACTCGGCGCTCGCCACCACCGCCGATACCGCAAGAACTAGTAGGAACACAATGATCTTTCGCATAGCCCTACCTCCATGCTCAGTGAGTTAAGCAGAACTCATCGTACGAGGTCATTATTTCGCAGTCGTAGTCGGGTGCGGGCCATACCTGGTCACAGTGAAAGTTGTTCCATGTGCACTGATATTGACAGGCCACTGCTTCTAGATCATAAGGGCCACATACCTGATTCCAACATCGATGGTCCAACTCTTGCCAACAACCGCCGTGGCCCGTGTAGTAACAATCTCCCCCACCACATGTTGTGCCGCAGGAGCAGCTCGCATATCCTCCCAGAGAAAGGAGGCCCAACAGACTCACAATCACCAACCCCGTCATCACATATCGCTTCATCCTCCATCACCTCCATAAGATGATTATACAGATATGTGGCTCTTTGTCAACCTTTCGCAGTGAAAACAATGACAAGCATCTTCCATTACGTACCTCTCTTCGCTAACGCAACCGTGAGCGGACTGGTTAGCCAGTTGCGCACTTCAGGGCAGCAGACCTACTCCTCTGGGTGGAAAAATCCCAATGCTTAAAGGGAAACCTACTTCTCCCAGAGCCTAGGTGGAACGCTGCTAAGCCCCGGCGGCGGTCCGAGGATCTCCGCGAGGACGATCGCGGCACGTGCGTCCTCGCGCAGAATTTCCTTGATCAGGCCCAATACTGGGGACGTGGTTTCCATCACTCTTCCTTCCCCTTAGCTCTCTTTTCCCCTCCTTTGGAGAGCCCCTCGCGCATCTGGGTGTCGGCTTGGATGTTCTTCATCCGGTAGTAGTCCATGATCCCCAAGTGACCGCTACGGAACGAATCGGCGATTGCGCGGGGAATCTCCGCCTCCGCCTCTACAACGGCGGCGCGACGCTCCTGCACCAGCGCGCTCATTTCCTGTTCCTTGGCGATGGCCATTGCACGGCGTTCCTCGGCTTTGGCTTGTGCCACCTTCAAATCGGCCTCGGCCTGATCGGTCTGTAGCTTTGCGCCGATGTTCTTTCCAACATCAACGTCGGCAATGTCGATCGATAAGATCTCAAAGGCTGTGCCGGAATCCAGTCCTCGAGCCAGGACACGTTTCGAAATCGAGTCCGGATTTTCGAGCACTTCCTTGTGGCTGTTCGCCGAGCCAATTGCCGAGACGATCCCCTCGCCGACACGGGCGATCACCGTCTCTTCAGTCGCTCCACCGACCAGCCGCTCGATGTTTGCCCGTACCGTCACACGCGCAAGAGCGAAGAGCTGGATCCCGTCCTTAGCTACTGCCCCGATCTTGGGCGTCTCGATTACGCGTGGGTTGACCGACATAGCCACCGCTCCGTAGACATCGCGGCCGGCGAGGTCGATCGCTGCCGCCCGCTGGAAGTTGAGCTCGATCTCTGCCTTATCGGCTGAAATCAGGGCGCGTACTACGCGATCGACGTCCCCGCCCGCCAGGACGTGCGCCTCCAGCTCGGTGACCGATGGCTGCAGTCCGGCTTTCCATGCGGTGATCATCGGGCCGATCACCTTGTACGGATTTACCTTTCGCAGCCGCATTCCGATCAGGGTCATCGGACCGACGGGCACGCTTGCCGCGAGCGCCGAGATCCACAGACCAACCGGAACGAAGTAGAAGAAAAGCCACAGTACGATGAGCCCAAGTGCAGCAATAACTATGTAGCTGGTCATTCGTCAACCTCCTTTTCTATCTTTCTGACTATCTTACGGTAGCCATCATCTTTGGTGACTACGATCCGCGTTCCATTTTCCAGGAACCCTTCTTCACAGACAACGTCCGTTCGTTCTCCAGAAAACACACCCGTTCCCATTGGTCTCAAATCCGTTGCCGCTGCTCCTTCTCTTCCCAGCCAATCACTTATACTGTGCTGTTTCTTGGCCTTATCGAATGCCCTGCCGGTGATTACCTGTGAGAGGATGACACCGCCGAAACGCAGCCGTGTCTTGGGCAGCCGCGTGACGAGGAATATCACACCCACCAACGCAACAACAAGTCCGACCGATACAGCTACAATTGCGTGCATCGCCTCTGTCGGTTGGACGAGCGGGCCGACCATCGACGTGTAGAAGCCAAGGCCGATCAGCACGAGACCGCCCAGCCCGGCCGCACCAAAGTCGACGGCGGTGAAGACGAAGATCTCTAGGAGGATCGCCACAAGCCCTCCGAGGAGGAAGAGGGCCGATTCCCATCCAGCGAGGCCGACGAGGAAGTGCGACCAGAAGAAGGCAGCTAGGCAAGTTAATCCGACGATTCCCGGAATACCGAATCCGGGGATGAGCATCTCCGCGATAAGACCGAGCATTCCGATAGTGATAAGGAGTGCCGCCACCCACGATTGGGTCAGGACCTCGACTACACTGTCAATCCATCGACGGGAGAAGTGAACCACGCGTGCTTTAGCGAGTCCGTTTGCCTCCAAGAGTTCCTTTAGGTTCCCCACTTTGCCTTCGGAGTAACCCCACTGGAATGCCTCCTGCGAGGTGAGGGTAAGGAGCTTGCCCTTCTCGATCAATCCTTCGATCTCGACATCGCGGTCGACCATCGCCTTTGCGATGCTAGAATTACGTCCACGTGTCTCTGCAGTGGCGGCAAAAAGCTTACGCGTCGCCGAGACGATCTTCTCGAGCGCTTCTTTCATAGTGCCACTCTCGAAATAGACCGGTGTAGCCGCCCCCATTACACCACCTGGAGCGAAATAGATCGCTTCACAGGCAATGGCGAGGAGCGCTCCCGCAGAGTACGCCTCGCGGTCGACATAGGCGATCGTGGGGATCTTTGTATCGAGGATGGCATCGCGGGAAGCAACCGCAGAATCCAGGTAGCCTCCGGGGGTGGAGAATTTGATAATCACAGCAAGCGCATCAGCCTGGACAGCATCGGAGATCCCCTGCCGCAGGTAGCTAACCGTCCCGTGTCCGATTTCACCATCGATGGTGAGCACCCAGACGGACCCACTATCCTGAGAGAGCCCCAGGAACGAGGTCGTGAGCAGTAAACCCAGAAGCAAAATGCGCATTCTCATGGATCTACCCTAGGATATAATTCGCGTCTTGTCAAGCGGATTGCGATATTCCGCAAGGGCTTAATCTTGTTCACTGTGTGGTCTCCTGTACTGGTGTCATCGTCCCGTAGTGGGCGACCACCTCGCGCAGGGTCTTGACGAACAGTGCGTAGTATCCATCCCAGTCGCCCTTGGCCCACAATCTGGAAAGCTGATACTCGTTCTCGGCTGCCATCTTCACTATTCCAGGATAGGAGTCACCGGATGCTACCCAAAAGATGGTGTGGACCTGTTTCTGCAATTGCTTCCATACATCGCCAGTTGGCTTGGGAACGGGTGCGGAGATGAGCTGCCAGAAACGCTCGATGTCCTGCATGCTTCCAGCGAATGAGTACACCCGATCGATTATCGAGAACACCTCCTCTGGAAGAACCGGTTGGAGTACCATGCCGCACAATGAGAGTTGCTCGATCGTCGCCTCAGCGTACGCGCGTTGAGCTTCATCGACCTTGTAGTTGGAAGCCCACGCTTGCCATGCGGGCGCGATATCGGATATCTGCTGATTCCAATTGGTAACAAGGTCAGGAAAGTATTCGATGAATCCATCGATTCCGTCTCTCTCGACCAAGAAAGCGACGAGACTGGTTCCAATCGGATATAACATATAAAAGGGGACATCCCGTAGGCCATGACTATCCTTTGCCCACACGGCCGCAATATTCCGCCATCTCGTATCCATGCCGAACTTGGATGCTGTGTACTCGGCAAAACCTTCTTGAAGTAGGTGAGGAACGTCATGCATGGTGAGGTCATTTCTTCGGCAGATCAGCGTGGTCAGCCAATGGCCGAGCTCATGATCCAGGTTGTGGCGTAGATTGGGAGACTTATAGTTGAAGACGATCGAGTCAGAGCGTGTCATAAATACTGCTAGAGAGGGATCTTTGTTTAGGGCCAGTATGTTGTTGAGCATGTTTCTCGGCGAGAATGCAGCCCCGGCTGTGCTGCCTGCTAACGACTGCACCTGGGAGTAGTTGGCCAAGGCCAGAAGCGCTAGCGGCAGGATCTTCTCTCCATTCCAAGTAGGAAGCTGAACGGCCCACATCTTGGACGCATCCGGCGACGGAATGGGGACAAAGCCCGCAGTGAACGGATTGTAGTTGCCCTCAGCCCATGCGTCTTCCGACATCTCGCTTAACTTGTCCCAAGTTTCTGCGCTCTCCGGCAATGGTCGGTGCCAGAAGGAAAAGACATCCTGCACGGCCTTCTCCACCTTCTGAAGCACGGCGCTATTGGGCTCTGCTTGTACCCAAGCGATCACCCCGTATTGCCATGGGGTGAGGGTGTAGGGTGGGATCAAGGCGAGAGCGGGAACGGCAAAGAGAACAACAAGGACGACGAACAGAAGCTTTCTCACCACGATCATCTCCCGCGACGATTGTAGCACGATCGCTTAGCCAAGTACACCTTTTCTGAACATTCCATCTGATGACCAACGAAAAAAAATCGACAAGAGCAATAAGCGTTAGTTGGTGATATACTCATCCCGGGGAGGGAAGAGATGGATGATGATCAGCGCATGATCACGGTGTTGACGACAGGAGATGGAGGGCAGATCGCCCTAGCCTCATCCATCCTGGAGGAGGCGGAGATCCCCTATTTCGAGAAGGGAGGGATCTCCCGCCAGCTTGGCATACACTTGTTTAACGCCTCCGCCCGATTTGTCGAGTTTCAGGTGAAAACGGTTGATCTTACAGCTGCCAGGAAAGCGTTGATTGAGGGCGGACTGAGTCCGGACTAGCGGCTTTCTA
>CAZQUT010000034.1:7771-9372 GCA_964596555.1 uncultured Thermotogae bacterium | reverse complement strand
CTCGCGGGCGGCGAGCCGATCGGGCACGCGTTCATGGCGCAGGGCCGCGGGTACGGAGGAGCGATCGATATTCTCATCGGTCTGAAGCCGGACGACAAGTCGCTGCAGGGGATCAAGATCATCACCCAACAAGAGACCCCAGGTCTGGGAGCGAAGATCATCAACGCCTCCTTCCTCGATCAGTTCAAGGGAGTCGGAGTGGACGAGGTAGATCTTTCGCGCAACGGAGGGAAGATCGATGCCATTAGCGGAGCGACGATCAGTTCCACCGCAGTGGTAAACGGGGTGAAGCAAGCCATCATAGAAGAGCTTGGCAATCAATACAAAGGGGGGAATTCATGAGTTCCTTCGGGAAAAACCTTGTAAGAGGGATCGTGCGTTCGAACCCGACGTTCGTTCTCCTGCTCGGACTGTGCCCAACGCTAGCCGTGAGCACATCTCTGGACAATGCAATCGGGATGACGGCAGCGTTTGTATTCGTCCTTGTTGCGTCAAACATCCTCATTTCCCTGGTTCACAATTACGTTCCGGATAAGGTGAGAATCCCCGTGTTCATCGTAATCATCGCCACGTTGGTGAGCATAGTTGACTTGATGATGCAGGGATTCGTCCCCGCGCTGAGTAAGTCACTCGGGATCTACATCCCGCTGATCGTGGTCAACTGCATCATCCTCGGCCGCGCCGAGGCATTCGCCAGCAAGAATGGTGTCCTAGATTCGATCGCCGATGCACTGGGGATTGGCATGGGATTCGGTGTGGCGATTCTGCTGATATCGTTCATCAGGCAACTACTGGGGACGGGGAAGCTCGATCTATTCGGGCATCACCTGTTCACTATTCCCGGGTTCAGCGAGAATCCGGTATCGATTCTCATGCTCCCGATGGGGGCGTTCCTCGTCATTGGCATGCTCCTTGCTTTTTTCAAGTGGATGGGGGTGACCAAGAATGAATAACCTGTTTGTCATCTTCTTCAGCATGGCACTGGTGAACAACATGATTCTCGCCAAGTTCCTTGGGTTGTGCCCGTTCTTTGGCGTCTCCAAGAAGACGAAGAGCGCGGTCAGCATGGGGCTAGCGGTGTTGCTGGTAATGCTTGTAGCATCTGCCGTGACATGGCCGATCTACTACTACATCCTCGTCCCATACGGGGTAGAAGTAATGAAGACGGTGATCTTCATCCTCGTGATTGCTTCGCTCGTGCAGATCATCGAGATGGCGATCAAACGGACGAACCTCACCCTGTACAACGCTCTCGGAATCTACCTGCCGTTGATCACCACCAACTGTGCCGTCCTCGGGATCACGTTCATCAACGTCGATCAAACGTACACGTTCTTGGAATCGCTCTTTGCCGCTGCTGGCGCAGGATCAGGGTTCCTCCTGGTACTGCTTATCATGTCCGGGATTCGTGAGCGATTGGAATTCTCCGATACGCCGATGGCGTTCAAGGGGACGCCGATCGCGTTCATCACGGCGATGCTCCTCGGTCTTTCCTTCCTTGCGTTCAAGGGGATGGTATAGGTGAACACTACACTCACCGTTGTTGTACTCTCCTCGATCGGCTTCTTCTCTGGGTTGATGATCTACGTGGCAAGCAAGGT
>CAZQUT010000034.1:3566-7671 GCA_964596555.1 uncultured Thermotogae bacterium | reverse complement strand
CAGTATCTCGCCTGTAACTACCAAGTTAAACGCGACATCCCGGGACGCAAGCGCTGCCCGGACGGATGCATCCACTGCCACATCTGCGAGAAGGTTTCTCCAGAAGGCGCGGTCACATGGGACGAGAAGAAGGACCTCCCCATCTTCCACGTCGATCAGATCGATACAGCTATCGAGAAGTGCCCCCGCCACGTAATCAGAAAGACCGCAGCGTACGAAGAGAAAGAAGAGGCTGTGGGAAGCGTACAGGAGACGAACTAGAGAAAGCCTAAGAGAACAGGCCACTCGTTGCACGTCCGACTACTCTTCGCAAAGCGAGAAAATGGAGGAGGCTCGCAGATTGCGAGCCTCCTTACTTACCTCGGCAGTGAGGGCGATTGACTGCCTGGGAGGTATCTCTAATTCCCTCCAATGTGGATACGAATCGTGAAGTGCCACTTGCTATCAGGTCCGTAGTACCAATACCAACCTGAAGACGGCGTCCCCTGCTGCCACTGTCCATTCGACCAATACCAATTTCCACCTGGGAACCAACCGAGGAACGGAGGGTACGGATAGCAGTTGGAAGGAGGCGGTGTATAGCTCGGAGGCGGGCAGTAGTTGGACGGAGGTGTGTATCCGTAACCTGATGCTACGATGGTGAACGACGCCCAAGCGGTCGTCCAGCAAACCTGCGGGGTGATGCCCATGATCTGCCCCTGGATGCCCTGGGGGCTCACCTGTGGGTACGGTTCCGTGTACGTGCCGGGATTCAGGTTGAGCGGAACGAGGCTGGCGAATATCTGCAGCCTCTCAAGTCCGGTGGGGGCCGTAATGAGGAACTTGTACCCTGTATCAGGAAGGACATGCGTGCCTGCACTTACAAAGTTGTTCTGCGAATAGGCATTTGGGAAGACCAATCGCACGACACCATCTGGCTGGAGGTCATAGATATAGATGTACGCCTGTTGGTTGACTGCAAAGTAGATCAGTGCATTCTCACCCACAACGTAGGTCTGTTTATCCGTCCATACGTTGACTGTCAGATTCCCAGGATTGGGAGACGGGACGATCCCTAATGGAGTCGGCGCACTCTGCGCGTTTGCAAGGATTGGAACCAACACTAATCCGACAAGAAGGGCCGCTAGAAAGAGACGTTGAAAGTTTTTCATCTTGATCACCTCGTTTGAATCTACACCCGTCGCTGCCCCTGGTTTCATCTGACCTCAGATGAATCCTATCATCCGATCATCTTGCGCGTTGGTGTTGCCATAAGCTGTGAGCGCAGGTATCGTTTCATGAATAGGCTCTTGCCTAGGAACGAGAGGTTGAGAGCCGGAACTAGGAGGATCGATGAAGGTAATCGGACTTGCCGGCGAGGCTGGTTGTGGAAAGAGCGCTGTCGGGAAGAGCGTAGCGAAACGAGAAGGAGTCACGTGGGTTGACCTGGACCAGCTTGCATGGAAAACATACCAGCCGCACAGCTTAACATACGATCGGCTCATCTCCCGATTTGGAAAGGCTATTCTTTCGGCGAGCGGAGAGATCGATCGATCGAAGCTGGCGCGAGTCGTCTTCTCCGACGAGGAATCGCTCGCGGACCTAAATGCAATCGTCCATCCAGCGTTAAGCGAGAAACTGCGTTCGATCATAGAAAGGGAGAAAGCCAAGGGAACGCGCATTCTGCTCGTCGAGGGAGCACTCCTCGGAGTCTCCCCTCACGTAGACTACACTTTGTTCGCAGCAATCCTCTGGCTCACGGCAAGCCGAGAAACACGAGAGGAACGCCTGCGCACCGCTGGTCGCGTTCATCACCTGCAGCGCCATATCACATCGCCAAACGAGGCACATACAATCAACATCGATGCTGAAGGAAGCATCGAACATACAGCACAGCGCGTTCTCGAAGCGATAGGTGAGCACCCTCAGGGCAGGTAACAACAGCATCCAGATCATCAACAAAGCGGGCGAATGTCTGTTCTCACTAAGCCATGCGAACAGTGTAACTGGGCAGATTCTCATAGAATTGAGACTGGAGATCAGACAATGCGCGAAATACGTATGCATCAAGAGATCATTGTTCGTGACACAAACGAGATTGGCGCCATGGCCAGGGTGATCCGTGTCCTAAGTGACATGGGGATCAACCTCCTATCTGTCGTTGTAAAGACAGACGGCGCCGAAACCGCGATTCACCTCGTTACGAGTTCGCAGTCCTTCGCCTGCGACGCCCTACGCAAGGCTGAGTTTATCGTCGAAGAGCGAGACGTCCTAGTTGTCGAACTCCCGCACCATCCTGGTTTCTTGTGCCGCGTTAGTGAAGCGTTGGCACGCAAGGAGATCGCCATCGACGAACTTTACGCCACTGTCCCGCAGGGAACCACAACAGGCCTAGTCGTTCTCACCTGTTCCAACAACGAGCGGGCGCTGCAGGCGCTGCGTCGCCACTGTCACTGACGCCCTGGATTGACTTTCCGTACTGCTTTCACTTCACAGCAAGCGGCACGAGAATGGCTTCCCCCGCGCTGTTAGTGATCCACACGAAGTACGTTCCTGCGGCCAATGCCGTCGTGTCGATGGTAAGTAGTGATTCCTTATTGGAGTAATGAGTGGAGAAGGATAGCCCTGATGATGCTCCACCGCCCGCCGCTGCCTCAAGACCCAATGCCGCCACTTGGATGCGTGGCTTTCCGTCACCTGTAAGATCCACTGAGATTGTCGCAGTCGCCGGGATCGGCGTGATTCTATCCTGCGCGAGGAACGTCAGCTCCTCGATCGAGGGCGAATTTGGCTCACCCGCGCTGGCGATGATGCGTTCACCGTCTGCGTCATGGCCACTGGTGAGAATACCGGGGTTGGTATGCCAATTTGTGTCGAGATCTCCTTCCAATGGATCGGTACGCTCCATTGTAGCACAGGTGTTGACGTCTCCCGCGGGCCATCCTGCTATGTCCGTGTGCTCTCCGTTTGCCGTATCCACAACGTTTCCATCTGCGTCCATGAGGAGTATTACCGCTCCGCCATCCGGGAGGATGTACTGATAAGTCGTGCTCTTGTCGTAGACCAGATCGGATGTTACGTCGTTCACAGTATTCTCTCCCCGGCGCTCCAGCAGATAGTAGCCGTGGCCTCCGTCATCTTTCTTTCCGGCGGCCCACCACGAGATGTCGACCACACGCCACGATTCTGCGCTTGACTGCACGAAAGTGATCTGAGAACCTGGAGAGCGCGGCGCAGATAGGTCGATCGGAGAGGGGCTAATCGTGCCGGTGAGCGGCACACGTGTCCAGTTGTCCTCCGGTGGGATCGTATCGCCCTTCCGATACCAGGCAAGGCTCCACCCGGTGAGATCCACTGGGATCGAGCCCAGATTGCGCAGTTCGATCCACTCATCGGCTGGGCTGGCTGGCGTCCCTGCCCAGGCGATTTCGTTGATGATTACCCTTCCATCGAGTGACTGAGTGGTGCTCCCACCTCCACCTGCGCTTGCCTCTGTCACGTCGATGCTGAGCGACGTGCTGCTACTCGTGCCCTCGCCAGCAAGCCCCTGTCCAGTGATCGACGCGGTATTGGTGAGCGGCCCGGGGAGGTCATCTTCAGTGACGGTGTACTCTGCATAGGCGACGATCGTCTCTCCGGGCGCGATAACGCGTGTCGGAAGCGGGATCTCGCCGAGGTGGTCGTCAGTGAGGACAAGATCAGTGATCGTCGTCTGGCCGACATTAGTGATCGTGTATGTGTAGGTGATTACATCACCGACTCCTGCCTTGTTTATGTCACACGTCTTCTCCAAATCCAGATCGCCCACATTCGAAAGTCCGTACAAGACGAGTGTGTCACTTGTCTGTAGGCTCTTGCCAGAGGGATCTGTCGCTGTCACAGTCACTGTGTCGGAGAAGGCTCCTGGAAGATCACTCTCAGTGATTGTCACTGTGAACGATCCTGTCAGGCTTTCCCACGGCTCAAGCCCAGTACGAGAAAGCGGTATCTCGCCAGCATGCTCGTCATGCAGAGAGAGAGCATCAAGCGAGCTCTGCCCAGTGTTCGTTATCGTGTACACGTAGGTGATGTCCTCCCCAACCGAGAGCGTGTCGAACGGAGAGATCGGGAAACCACGGCTGTCCTG
>CAZQUT010000034.1:0-3466 GCA_964596555.1 uncultured Thermotogae bacterium | reverse complement strand
TCGATCTGCTCCCAGTGGACATCGGCAAGCGGACCGTCCACATCGGAGACTGTACCGGATAGGCTGACATGATCGCCCGGGTGCACGCTTAGGTCATCACCAGCACTAACGTGTGGCGGGTGATTTACGTTTGCCACGTGGATCTGCACATCGTCTGTTCCTGTCGCGCCGAGGTTGTCGGTTACCGTCAGGGTGAGCGTAATATCGGTTCCAGTGCAGTCTTCGACCATCGGAGCGGTGTAGGTTGGTCGGGGAAGCTTAGCGTCATCGAACGACCCTCCGGCACCGCCATCGCTCCACGCGTAGTAGGCGATGTATCCGTCACTATCACTCCCGCTGGCGTCCGCAAGGATCACGTCTTGAATTTCATTTGCCGTCTTATCAGCACCGGTTTCCGCTGTGGGAAACGAGTTCACGCTCAGCCAAAACGAGTCGCTCGACTGTCCATCATCTGCGTCAGTAACGCTCAGCGTCACCAATACCGGTCCACTCACCCCGGGGGCTGTGTAGGTCGGATGGATGATCGATGAATCGGCGAATGCTCCCACATGTGTCCCACCAGAGCTTGCCTCCCACGCGTAGGAGACTATCGTTCCTCCGCCATCCCCCGCCCAAGCCTCGGAGAAGGTGGTCGTAGCGCCCAAGCGGACCATCATGTCCGGACCAGCCTCGACGGAAGGAAGGACGTTGAGAGTAACGGTCGCAGAGTCGAGCACGTTCGACCCATCCGTAAGATTGGCTGTATCGCTCAGCGTCGCGGGTGCGGTCGATTCCACACGTGCCCTTATGTCAACCGTGACTATCGCTCCCGCGCCGACTGTCCCGAGCGGGATAATCCCGTACGCCGGGAACGTATCCCAATCACCGTCGTTTATACGACATGTAGCGTTGTACTGATCAAGTCCAGCAGGCAGGTTGTCGTTCACAGTGAGATTCGCCGACGTAGCACCGTTGGTGACGACTATCTCGTACGTGAGGAAGTCCCAACGAGAGACCGGATCAGGCGACACCCCAAGGCTAATCGATGCACCGCTTGCAACAAGGCCTGCGAACACAGCAGTAACCGCAAGCGCTCCAATCACAACATGTAGCGCACGACTAAGCATAGGCCCATCCTCCAACTAGACAGTGTCGTAAGTGCACCACCATGTTGCAGTAGACGTTGTCACACGAGGCGCGCGTATTTGTGACGTGAGAAGAAGACAGATGCCACACCTAGTGCGTGAACAGTTGTCGGGAGCGGTAGAAGTATTCTCCCGCCGAGATTACAGCGAGGGCGATGGCCAGGTAAAGGAAGACGGACCTTAGCGTCAGTAACGCTGGGCCAAGCTGAAAATAGCGGCCTGCGAGAATGATCAGAACGAGTCCGATGTGCGACATGGTCTTCAGCTTCCCGAGCGGGCTCGCTGCAATCACCTTCCCTTCGGCAATCGCCATGATCCGCAGGCCGGTGACGAGGAACTCTCGTGCGATGATGATCATCGTCGCTGCCGCGCTTAGCTCGCCTAACTGCACAAAGGAGATAAGCGCTCCAGCGATGAGGAGCTTGTCGGCAATCGGATCGGCGAATTTACCGAAGACCGTCGTTTGATTCATGCTGCGCGCGAGGTAGCCGTCGACCGCATCGGAGGCCGCTGCTAGCACGAACAGCACGATCGCCAGGATCGTCCCCACCGGCTTCTCCATCAGAACCAGATACATGAACAGCGGCACACTGGCTATGCGCGCAAGCGTTATCTGATTAGGGATGTTGGAGCGTATCAACTTCCCTCCCTTGCCGCGATGTGTCGGTCGCTCGTCGGCAATTCTATCACTGTAGGCGGGCGGCGTCTACGATCTGGCCAAACGCCTCAGCGACCAACGAGGCTCCGCCTACGAGTGCTCCATCGATGTCCGGCTGTGCCAGGAGCAATTCAGCGTTTGCCGGCTTGACGCTGCCCCCGTACAAGACGCGCGTGGCTTGCGCCGTCGCACTGTCGTAGTGCGACGCGATCCAGGCCCTGATCATGCTGATCGTCTCTTGCGCCACCTCAGGGGTGGCCGTCTTTCCCGTTCCGATCGCCCAGATCGGCTCGTAGGCGATCGTCATCTTTGCAAGTACTTTCCCGTCGATTCCGGCAAGATCTTGCGTCAACTGTCTGGTTATCTTCTCCTCCACGCGGTCGTGCTCGGACAGCGTCTCGCCTACGCATAGAATTGGCATAAGGTCAGCATCGAGGACAGCATTCAGTTTGCGTGCGACGATCGTGTCGTCATCGTGAAATAACTCTCGCCGTTCGGAGTGTCCAACAAGGACATAGCTGCATCCGCATGCCTTCAGCATCCGCGCTGAAATCGCACCAGTGAACGCGCCTTCCGCTTCGTAGTGCATGTCCTGCGTACCGAGCCGCAGTGATTTCCCATGTAGAAGACTCCCGGCTCGATCCAGGCTAGTAAACGGCGGAATTATGAGAACTTCGATACCTTCCACACCCTCAAGCTTTGGAAGGAACTCTACGATGAACTCCTCCGTCTCCTGCGGCGTCTTGTGCATCTTCCAGTTTCCGGCAATCAATGGGCGTTGCATGGTCATTTCCTACCTCCGTCGTTGATTATAGCCCTAGTCGCCGATCATGCGAGTCGATTGACTTCTCGCACGGTGCCCCCTATGATCGACACAGTCAAGGATCTTGTAAAGGAGGTACGCATGGCAATAACAATTGCGGCAATAGTGGCGATAGTGCTCATCTTCCTGATGAACGCGATTCGCGTTGTGCGCGAGTATGAACGGGGAGTGATCTTCCGCCTGGGGCGACTCGTGGGAGCAAAGGGACCGGGTATATTCTTGCTCATACCAATCGTCGACAAGATGGTGAAGATAACGCTGCGACTGGTCACTCTCGATGTGCCGCCGCAGGAAGTGATCACCAAGGACAACGTGACGACCAGTGTCAACGCCGTCCTCTTTTTCCGCGTGGTCGATCCAAGCGCAGCGGTGGTGCAGGTGCAGAACTATGTTGAGGCGACGCGGCAGATTGCGATGACCACGCTGCGCAGCGTCCTCGGTGGAGTCGAACTAGACCAGATCCTCTCAGAACGGGAGGAGATCAACCTCAAGCTGCAGACGATCATCGACGAGCAGACCGATCCGTGGGGAATCAAGGTGAAGACTGTCGAGATCAAGGACGTGAAGATTCCGGCGGACATGCAGCGAGCGATCGCCCGCCAGGCCGAGGCCGAGCGCGAGCGCCGCGCCAAGATCATCAACGCTGAGGGAGAACTGCAGGCCTCGACCAAACTCTCCGAGGCGGCCAGGATCATCGGCAAGAACCCGGGTGCGATGCAGTTGCGTTACCTGCAGAGCCTGGTCGATATCTCGTCAGAGAACGCATCCACCATCGTCTTCCCGATCCCGATCGACATGTTCAACCTGCTTCAGGGCAAGGGTCAACGGGACAAAGAATAGCGAGTAGATGAAGCATTACGA
>CAZQUT010000033.1:0-9530 GCA_964596555.1 uncultured Thermotogae bacterium | reverse complement strand
ACTACTTCGCTAGTAAGGAAGAAATCCTCCTTTCTATATTCAAAGAGGAGTTCGAGCAGCGGATGCAGGTCTTTCGCGACCTGCTTGGAAGCAATCTTCCGATCCCAGACAAGATTGGCAAGATCCTCCAGGATCACTTCTCTCGTCTGAATGAACATGGTGATCTCGCAGCGCTCCTCATCCAAGAGAGATTCAATCCAGGAGAGGGTTTTCGCACTAAGCTTCTCGGTTTGTACAAGGAGATGATCGCCCGCATTGAGGAACTCATTCAAGAGGGAATCGACAAGAATTGGGTCCGCGAGTGCCATCCCCGCATCATCGCCTACGCCCTTCTCGGCGTGGTGGAATCGCTAAGCGTTTATTCGTTGACATATCCTGAAGAGGCAAAGCAGGGAATCCTCGCTGACGCGCCCGCTGAACTCGCGGACCTTATCTGGAACGGTTTACATAAGGAGGGAACTAATGAAACGAGTTAACAAGATTATTGTGTTAGCATTGCTTGCGTTGTTGATGCTCGCGAGTGTACAGGCCTTCGCGCAGCAGGATCAACCACAAATGAAGCTCCGCCTGCTCTTGGTTGATGAGACGAAGACCTTTGCCTCGACGATGCGCGTGGGGGCGCTGGCAGGAGTTCTGAAGAAGACGGGGATGGTCGACCTGTCGGTCAAGATGATCGACGTTGATTCAAGCTACGCCGATCCGTTAGTCGGCATCGACGTACCCGAGCAGCCGTACGACCTCGTGCTGATCATCCCTAGGGGGATCGACGACGCCTCGATCGCGCAGATCTGGCTTGTAAGTGAGTACTACGATAGCTCGACTCCACAGTATGCGCTCCTCGCCGGACTCTCCGGGATCGTCGATCAGGTCTTCCAGGGATTGGCTACTGCGACAGATGTCTCGGAGGACCTGTGGCCGGCCGGGTACGGCGCACTGTACCGCGAACAAGGATGGCTTAGATGAGACGATTCTTCGAGTTCATCGCCGATCATCCCTATGTGACAATCGGCGCAATCATCATTATCACGGTCGCGTTTGCTGCCTTCGTTCCACGCCTGCACACCGACACGAACTTCAAGAATTACATGGACAAGAGTGATCCAACAGTGCAGGCGATGGATCGCGCCGAAGACCGCTATGGTTCGCAGGATCTGTTCATGATCGCTGTGGAGAACGACGGCGGAATATTCAACACTGCAACGTTGACCAAGATATCCCAGATGCAAGCGGAGTTTGAAGAGATCGCCGGTGTCGATGAAGTGACCAGCCCGCTGAACGCGCAGGTGATCACCGGAACGGAGAAGACGCTTAACGTTGGGCCGGCAGCGCCAAATGAAGAGGTTCCCGCAACAGCAGAGGCGATGGACGCCTACCGCACGCGGGTGATGGCGAGTAACACCGTGCGCGATTACATCATCGCCTCCAACGGCAAAGCAGCCGTGATTTCAATCAAACTGAAGCTCAACGCGGACGATGTAGTGGCGGCGAAAGAGGTAGTGAAGATTGTCGAGAAGTACAACACCGCTCCTGATAACATCTACATTACAGGATTGCCGTACATGAACCTGGTGCTGACCCAGTCGATGGGCAAGGACCTCAAAATCCTCCTTCCTCTAGTCATCCTTGTGATCATTGCTGTCCTCTACTTCAGTTTCTGGAGCCTGCGGGGAGTGATCCTTCCGCTTCTGGTGGTGAGCCTATCTGCTGTGTGGACGCTTGGGCTGATGGGGATGTTCAATGTTCCGATTACGATCATCTCATTCATCCTGCCCGTGATCTTGATGGCGATCGGGATTGCCTACTGTATCCACGTGCTAAACAAGTACTACGAGGAGATCGCCGCTGGGGCCGATAGGCGCACCGCGGTCATCGAGACAGGGCTACACATGGTCTCGCCAGTATCGATGGCGGGGCTGACCACGGTTGCTGGGTTCCTCTCCCTCCTCAATTCTTTCCTCATCCCGCAGCGTCAGTTCGGCGTGTTCACCGGGCTAGGGGTTCTGGCGGCGATGGTTCTGTCGCTTGTGCTCATTCCAGCGCTCCTTGCAACCCTCAAGGTGCCAAAGAAGAAGATTCACGGAAACAGCAATGGAGCATTGACCCGCGTCTTGTCCGGATTCGAGCGGATGATCATCCGTCGTCGTGTGCCGGTAATCATTGTCTCTGTGGTCTTGTTCGGGGTCTTTCTTGCCTCGCTTCCCATGCTTCGGATCGAGACCTCGGAGAAGGAATTCCTCGGGGCGGACAGCCCGGTGGTGCAGGCGATCGACGTAATGGATCGCCATTTCTCGGGTAGCGAGCAGGTGATGATCGACATCGATACCGGGAAGCGCGATGGATTGAAGGATCCCGCTGTATTAAATCAGATTGAGGCACTGCAGGCGTTCCTGGAGAGCAAGGGAGTAAAGAAGACAATATCGATCGCCGACATGGTGACTGAGATGAACCAGAAGTTCCACGCCGACGATCCCGCTTACTACGTAATTCCAGACGATCGCAAGCTCGTGTCGCAGCTCCTCCTTCTGTTCACCTTCCAGGGAGGAGACATGGGGAACATGGCCCTGGGCGACTTTTCCGCGGGGGAAGTAATGGGACTCTACCCGTCGAATGGAAGCGCGCAGCAGGTGAAGCTGGCTCGCGAGGTTCAGGACTATCTTGATACGCACTTCACCGGCACGGTACACGCGGAGATGGTCGGCGCGACAAAAGTCTCATCGAGCATGTACTCGCGCATCGCCATGAGCCAGATCATGAGTCTGGGGACATCGATCCTCGCCTCTTGGTTGATTGTCTCTCTGCTCCTGGGATCAGTGATTGCCGGGTTAATCAGCCTTATTCCGATTGCGTTTACGGTTGTCATCAACTTCGGCGTGATGGCCTACTCGGGAACGCCACTTGACATGGCCACGCTGATGGTATCTTCGATAGCGATTGGAATCGGGATCGACTACGCGATTCACTTCATCTCGCGCTTTCGTAGGGAAACAATGTCTGGAGAGAGCGCGGAGAGTGCCCTGCAGAAGACGATTCAGACTACAGGGCGGGGCATCGCCTACAACGCGCTCGCCTTGGCGCTCGGGTTTGCAGTCCTTCTCTTCTCTTCGTTTAAAGGGACGAGCAACTTTGGACTGCTTATCGCGATGACGATGGTGATCAGTGCGCTATCTGCGTTCACAATCATCCCGGCAATCCTCGTCACATGGAAGCCGCGCTTCCTCACGACAACAGCATGGGGAAGGCGTAACAAGGAGAACAAGGATGGATCGGCGAGAGATCGAAGGTAATGGAAGATCGACGCGCACGGACTCAGTGCTGCGCAAAGCATGACATAAGAATCAATAAGTATTGAGGAGGCAGCAAATGAAAGGGAAAACGAGATGGTTCGGATGCTTAACGCTTGTCGTTAGCATACTTATGATTGGTGCTCTTGGGGCGATGGCCGCTGGGCTGACCGGAGACGAAATCCTGCAGAAGGTCGATGATGAGGCAGCTTCGCTTGCTGCGGGAAGCCTGATCTCGGTCGTACAGTTCGACAATGTTTACGCCGATGGGACAAGCGCATCTAACGCGTTCGCTGGCATGGGCAAGAAGAACGAGGGACAACCGGAGGAATCGCTCATTTACTTCAATCAGCCGGAGGACGTCGCCGGGACAATCTTCCTCTCCGTTAAGCCAGTAGGCGAGGACGCGCATATGTGGCTGTACCTCCCCGCGCTGGGGATGTCCAAGGAGCTTGTCGCCGATCAACAGGAACAGAGCTTCGCTGGAAGCACTTTCTCCTACAAGGACATGGGAAACCGTAGCTACGCCGACAAGTACGCGGCGGAGCTCGTGGGTGAAGAGAGCCTGACAATTGGGGATGAGCAGAGGGTGTGCTACGTGCTTGCATTCACCGCCAGGCCGGACACGGACGCAGACTACCCAACAGGAAACGCCTGGGTAGACAAGGAGAGTTTCCTCATGCTGAAGAGCGAGGACTATAACGAGTCCGGGAACCTGGAGCGGACGATGGACGTTCTCACGCTGACAACATTTGATGGGCAACTCCTCGCCGGTAAGATGCTCGCTACCAATGCGCTGGACAACAGCTCGACGACGATCATGTTTGTCAAGCGGGAGCGTCCGGAGAGCGAGATCCCGGAATCAGTCTTCGATTCGGAGAATTTGGCGACGTTTGACCCAGCCGCCTATGGCCTGAACGATTAATGATTGCTTGGGCTTTTGGGAATGCACCCAAAGGCCCATTATTTGTGACAAAGAGCCTCTCAAGTGATACAATATTGCGCATACCTTAAGAGATGACCGCAAGAAGAGTGGCCAGATTGAAGACATGTGCAAGATAGCGTCCCTCTCGCAAGACGGTAATGGACCAACCAAAGACAAGAAAGCATCTCTCGCAGAGATGCAGAGAACGCTAAGAGAAGAGGCATGCAGTGATGAGACGAACCAGCGAGGTCGATACCGCAAGCTAGTGGCTGAAACCTGACCCCGCTAAGGCCGATGCCTTTTTGGCGGCTTGAGAGAGCACAACGAACGGACGAGAGACGACTTGTATCTCCTGGGAAACGACGGTGGGAAGCGTAAGCATTATGAGTAGCGTATCAGTAGTTGTACCGGCGCGGAATGAAGAGGAATTGCTTCCTCGGTGTTTATCTGCCCTACGCAAGCAGGAGTTCGATGATTTCGAGATAATCGTTGTTGATTCAGCATCCACCGACAACACACGGCAGGTTGCGGAATCGTTCGGCGCGCGCGTGATCCGCCTGGAAGAGCTAGGCGTGGGGCGTGCACGACAAGCAGGGTTTGACGTCGCAGGGGGAGAGATCATCGTCTCCACCGACGCAGATGCCATAAGCAAACCCGATTGGTTGCAGCGCATCATTGCTCCGTTTAACGATCTCGCGGTGATCGGAACGTTCGGCACCATCGAACTCAGCGGCCATCGAATATGGACACGCCTTGGCCACGCTTTCTTCTCAGGATTCCAAGCGGCAAATCTACGCCTGGGGCACCCGTTGTTCTGCGGGCCTAATTTTGCGGTGAGGAAGGAAGCATTCCTCGACGTGGATGGCTTCAGAGTGAACGGCGAATACCCGAAGGAAGCTGAGGATGTGTTGCTTGCTCAGAAGCTCAAGAAGAGAGGGAAGATAGTGTTCCTACCAGGCAACAAGGTGATCGCATCTTCTCGTCGCCTCGACAAGGGGCAGGGGCTCCGCTACACCGGCCACCACGCGGGCGTATATCTCAAGGTTTGTTGGCTTGGCAATGCCAGACGAGGGAAGCCTCGGCAGTTGCGTCCTGATCAGAGATCTCGATAGCCAAGCGCTGCCGCCTCGCGAAGCCTTATCCGTCCTAAGAGAGTTTGGATGCAACCTCAACTGCCTTACACAACCATTCTCCATCTTCCAGTCTTCAAGAGCCTCTCTTCATCGCGCAAGCGAAAAGTTGTAGCATTGTCAATGCGGAAGAACGAAAGGAGGCACACATGCTCGATCTAGCAAGAAGAGCTATTCTAACAGGGGTTGGGCTTGGTCTTGTCGCCAAGGACAAGATCGATGAAGCTGTTCAGGGGATTCGTGAAGAGAACAATCTCACAGAGGAGGAGAGCAGAAAGCTAGCAAGAGAGTTGCTCGATCAGTCGGAAGATGCCCGTCGGAAACTGAGTGATCTGACCAGGAAGACAACTCAGGACCTCCTTGTGCGTCTGGATGTCCCATCACAGAAGCGGATCGTCGATCTGGAGAAGCGCGTGAAGAAGTTAGAGGAGTCGGTAAGCAGGGATAGAGAAGACGTTTCATGACAAGCAAGCTTTGGCTGCCTAGGCGTACGTACCGCTACGTGAGCCGGTACTTAGAGATCGCCCACGTCCTAGCAAAGTATGGGTTCAGCGACCTCGTTGCAGCAATTCGCTTGGATCGATATCTGCCGTTCAAGAAGAAGCTCGTTCGCGAGGGAAAGGATCCAAGACTCGCTTCCCTCTCTCGCTGGGAACGTGTGCGCCTGGCCCTCGAAGAACTTGGCCCTACATTCATAAAATTCGGACAGATCATGAGCAACCGGCCGGATCTGATGCCGGAAGACCTGATCCTGGAACTGAAGAAACTACAGGAGTCCGTTCCTGCATTCCCTGGCGAGGCTGCCAAACAGCTTGTCGAGCAGGAGCTTGGCAGGCCAATCGAATCCGCGTTCTCCGATTTCTCCATAGCGCCGATCGCAGCAGCATCGATCTCGCAGGTACACAGGGCTACTCTTCCCTCCGGAGAGAGCGTGGCTGTAAAGGTGCAGCGCCCAAATATCGAGCAGGTAATCAAGACCGATCTTGAGATACTGTTTCACCTCGCCTCGCTCGCCCAGAGGCACATCGACGGGATGGAGATGATTGATCCGGTGGCGGTAGTGAAGGAATTTGAGCGATCGATCACCCAGGAGCTCAATTTCACTATTGAGGCCTCTCATATTGAGACATTCTCGCGCAACTTTTCAGGAGATGAGACAGTATACGTGCCTCGTGTCTACGTGGACTACACAACAAAACGCGTCCTGACGATGGAGTTCATCGATGGAATCAGACCTTCCAACCGTGAAACACTTGTTCAGGCTGGTCTCGACCCAAAGGTGATCGCCGCTCGCGGAGCGGACAGCATCCTTAAGCAGGTGTTTGAACACGGCTTCTTCCACGCCGATCCTCATCCGGGAAACATGCGCATTCTCGAAGGAAATATCATCTGCTTCCTCGACTTTGGCATGATGGGATTCCTCCTCCCGCGAGACAGGAAGCACCTCGGCGACATCCTGATCGGTCTTGCCAACCAAGACGCGCCGAGAATCTCCCGAACACTTACGCATATGTCACGCGGCAAGCGCCCGGAGAACCCCGAGCAGCTCGAGTATGACATCTACATGCTGCTCGAACGCTATTCGTACCGATCGTTGAGAGAGATAGATTTGCTCGAAAGCCTGAACGAGCTCGTCTCCCTCGTGACCGACCACAAGCTATACGTGGCCGCTGATTTCTATCTGCTGGCAAAAGCTCTGATGATCATCGAGGGCGTCGGAAGGGATCTGGACCCAGATTTCGACTTTGTGGAGCATGCAACGCCATTCGCCAAGAGGTTGATTAAGGAGAGACTGAGCCTTCCTGATCTAGCCAAAGATGTCTACCTCTCCCTCACTGACCTTGCCCTGTTACTGCGTGACCTCCCTGCGGACACGCGAGATCTCATCGATCAAGCAAAACAGGGGAAGCTAAGGGTTGTGTTCGAGCACAAAGGGCTCGAACCGATGCTCAAGACGCACGAACAGATCAGTAACCGTATCTCCTTCTCCATTGTGCTGTCGGCGCTGATCGTTGGTTCGGCGCTCATCATGCGAGCAGACATCCCTCCCAAGGTCTACGGAGTCCCAATCATCGGTGCTCTGGGCTTCCTCACTGCAGGCCTGATGGGTTTCTGGCTTCTAGTCTCGATATTGAGCCACGGGAAGATGTGATGCCGAATTGTCCGGGAAGCTTTGCTCGAAAAACTGAATCGCAAGAAGGGACAAGATGACAAAAAAGGGTGATGTGAAAATTGGGCTAACACTGGCTTCGGGAGGAGCGCGCGGGTCGGCCCACGCTGGTGTACTGAAGGTTCTCGAAGCGGAGGGGATTTCCGTCTCTGCTGTGACGGGTTCGAGCATTGGAGCGATGGTTGGTGGTATCTACGCAGCAAGGGTTCCGGTAGAGCGGATTGAACAGGAGTGGCTGAACACAAACCTTCCCAAGGTGGTGCGAAGCTTCCTTCCCACCTTTCCTCGCGCGGGACTGAGTTCCGGACAGGAGATGCGCAAGTATTTGCGGGAGTTGATTGGTGATGTACGGGTTGAGGAGCTTCACATCCCATTTACGGCAGTTGGCTGTGACATCGATACGGGTGAAGCGGTGATCCTCGATCACGGCTTGCTCGTCGACGTTATTCGCGCTTCCGCCTCAATTCCCGGCATATTTCATCCCGTGCGTTGGGAAGGACACCTGTTGGTCGACGGAGGATTGGTGGAACCATTGCCGGTACAACTGTGTCGAAGCTTCGATGTGGACATCGTCATCGGGGTCGATATCGTGCCTGCTCCGTATCCTACAACAGCCGATCGGCGCAGCTTGTGGGATCGTTTGGGACAGGGACTCAAGGAAAGGGCGACGAGCCAAACATGGATTCCTGGCAGCTTAACTGAACTGCTCGATGATGTATTTCGTGAGCAGACGGAAGATGAAAGACCGCTCCCGGGTGTGTACAGCGTGATTAACCAGGCGGTGGCAATCTTCCAGCAGGAGATCCTGCATCTTAAGCTAACCCTCTGGCCGGCCGATTTGATCATTCATCCGGATCTTCCTCGTGGGCTCAACTACATGCGGGCGGCGGAAGGGATCCGTGCGGGAGAAGAGGCAATGCAACAAGCACTGCCTGCGCTTCGTGCGTTGATCGAGGAAAAGGCGGCGCAGAAGGAAGCGAACTAGGACATCACCAACGCGCAAATGCTCGTTGCATTGATCCTTGTCTGCTCTTAGAATCTGATTATGTGAGGTGTCTTGCAAATGCCAGAACAAGTCAAGCATGAAATGAACAGCCATATGGAGCAGACGATCGAGGTGCTGAAATCCGCGCTGGCCAAGGTGCAGACCGGACGCGCTAATCCGGCGATGATTGAGGACGTCACAATCGACTACTACGGAGCCGCTACGCCATTGAAGCAGATGGCGACGATCGCTGCTCCGGACGCGAACCTCCTGGTTGTGCAGCCCTACGATAAGACGCAAATTGCTGCTGTGGAGAAGGCAATCCTCGCTGCCGATCTCGGACTCAACCCGGCGAGCGATGGCAACGTCGTTCGCATAAAGGTTCCGAAGCTCTCCGAGGAGAGGCGCGCGGAGTTGACGAAGATCATCAAGGCCAGGGGAGAAGAGGCCAAGGTCGCCCTGCGCAACGTCCGCCGCGATGCCAACGACAAGTTCGAGAAGATGAAGGACAATGGCGACATCTCGGAAGATGATTATCATCGTTACCGTGACAAGACCGACGAAGCCGTGCGTGACTACTCGAAAGAGATCGATGACCTCATCAGTGAGAAGGATAAGCAGCTGCAGGTTATCTAGGTCCATGCTTTTGATATGAACACTGGAAAGCAGGTCGGTTTCATCAGCTTATTTCGGCTACCTAGTTTTCTTCTTGTTACTTCGATCGCGGGGATTGTCCTTGGCTCGCTTGGCATGGGGAGAGCAGCGATCGGCCTCCTTATTGGTGTGTTTCTCTACATTGCCAATGTGTTCTTCCTGTATGAAGGGGGCAAGTCACTGCTTAGTGCCAACTCGCGCCGCAACGGGAAGATGGCTGCGACACTGGGGAGCATCGGGCGGATGTTGTTCCTCGCGGTCGCATTGGTGTTTGTGCTCCGCATCGGGCTTGTTGCCTTTATCGCTGCCTGTGGCGGGCTGTTGGCCGGGCAGGTAAACTTGCAGCTAGTGCTTCTCATAGAAGGGAGGATCAGGAGAAGATGTT
>CAZQUT010000032.1:0-9654 GCA_964596555.1 uncultured Thermotogae bacterium | reverse complement strand
GGGAACGGGGAACGGGGAACGGGGAACGGGGAACGGGGAACGCAACTAAGATCAAAGGCTATCGGGGATTTCCTACCTCTTCAAGCTAAGGACTGATTGCTGACGACTGATCGCTTCACGCCTCATTGAGAGTCTTTTCCGCTTGCTCCATGATGTGGCGTATATTGTCAAAGGTGAGTCTTTGCCCGGCTTCAGCAAAGCGAAGCCACTGGTACTGCGTATGCTCACACGAAAGGGTCGGCTTGCTGCACACAGCGCATCCCAAGAAGTAGACAGTCTCCTTGAAGACGGGGCGCCTCACCCGGTAGAAATGGTACCTGCTCACTCTACGGAAATCAGGAATCATCTGAACTGCTGTAATGCCCGTCTCCTCGCACGTCTCACGCAACGCCGCTTCAACTTCACTCTCGCCAGCCTCGATGTGCCCCTTGGGAAAGCCCCAGTGCCCACCGTAGCGATGACGGAGGAGGAGGTACTTCCTCACTCCCCCGTCCATCGAGTACAAGACAAATCCGGCCGAACGTTCATCCGGTTCCTCGTCCAAACCATGTTCGGCAGGGCCTTCCTTAGTTGATATCGAGTTCTCGATCATTGTTGTCGAATATGCGCGGATTAAGACCAAGACTGCGCAGCTCGCGCAGAAGGACGCGGAACGATTCCGGAAGCCCCGGCTTAGGAAACTCCTCATCCTTCAGGATTGCCTTGTATAGCTGAATACGGCCACGTGTATCGTCGGATTTGATGGTGAGCATCTCCTGCAGCAACGCTGAGGCACCATAGGCTTCGAGCGCCCATACCTCCATCTCTCCTAACCGCTGCCCGCCGAACTGCGCTTTCCCACCAAGTGGTTGCTGCGTAATCAAGGCGTACGGCCCGGTAGAGCGAGCATGAATCTTCTCGTCGGCGATGTGCTCTAGCTTGAGAATGTACATCACGCCAACGGTAATCGGTCGATCGATCAGTCGGCCCGTGCGGCCGTCGCGTACAAAGATCTTGCCGTCGTAGTTGTCGCCATCGGCCAGCCCCGCCTTCTCTCGGACCTTGTGCAGCTCATCCAAGATCTCGTCTTCCTGCGCACCATCGAAGACGGGCGTCGCCATGTACTCGCCCTTGAGCTGCGCAAGCCACCCGAGGTTCGCCTCCAGTACCTGCCCCAGGTTCATGCGCGAGGGCACTCCCATAGGGTTGAGAACCACATCCAATGGTGTTCCATCGGGGAGGAACGGCATGTCCTCCACCGGTCGAATAGTGGAGATGACACCCTTATTCCCGTGGCGGCCGGCGAGTTTGTCTCCCACGGAGATCTTCTTCCGCTGGGCAACAAAGACCTTCACCAGTTCGTTCACGCCAGCATCGAGCTCATCGCCTTGATCGCGGGAGAAGCGCTTGACGCGAATCACCTTCGCCGTACCGGAAACAGGGACCATGCGTAATGACGTGTTCTTAACGTTCCGCGCACGTTCGCCGAATATCGAACGGAATATCTTCTCCTCTGGCGTAGGCTCGGACTCACCCTTGGGTGTAATCTTCCCTACGAGAATATCCCCGGTGCGCACAACCGTTCCTACGCGGACAACCCCGTTCTCGTCAAGGTTCTTTAGGTCCTCCTTGGAGATGTTCGGGATGTCCGCGGTAATCTCTTCCGGTCCGAGTTTCGTTTCCTCAGCCTTTACCTCGAACTCCTCGATGTGCAGCGAGTCAAGTAGGTCTTCGCGCACGATGCGCTCGCTAATGACGATCGCGTCCTCGTAGTTGTACCCCTCGAACGGCAGTATCCCCACGAGAAGGTTGCGCCCCAAGGCAAGCTCGCCGTGATCGCTAGACGGACCATCTGCAAGGAGGTCACCCTTCTTGACCTTGTCTCCCTCGTTAACCACGGGACGGTGGTAGAGGACTGTGTCTTGATTCGAGCGCTCGAAGTTCATCAAGGAGTACTCATGTTTCTTGCGCCCCTTCTGTACCACGATATGCCGCCCGTCAACTTCCTTAACTGTACCATCCTCATCGGCCAGGAGGAGCATCCCTGAGTTCATCGCCGCCTGCAGCTCGATGCCTGTCCCAACATACGGAGCCTCCGGCCGCAGTAGCGGGACCGATTGGCGCTGCATATTAGCCCCCATCAGAGCACGGTTGGAGTCATCATGCTCAAGGAACGGAATCAATGCCGCGGACACACCTACAAGCGCCTTCGGTGATATCCCGACAAAATCAACTTCTTTCGGAGAGGCGAGGTACATGTCCTCGTGCCCGGTTCGCACCTCAACTCTCTCACCGAGAAGACGACCGTTCTTACCGATCGCGGTGGTTGCCGGGGCGATCTTGTATTGCTCCTCCTCATCAGCCATCAGGTAAGTAATCTTGTCGGTAGCCTTTCCCTTCACCACCTTGCGATAAGGAGCAACGAGGAAGCCGTGCTCATTTACCTTGGCGTAGCAGGCAAGGGAGGTGATTAGGCCGATGTTCTGCCCTTCCGGTGTCTCAATCGGGCAGATTCGGGAGTAGTGAGAGGCATGTACATCGCGCACCTCGATCTTTGCGCGTCGCTTGGTAAGCCCTCCACCCAGGGCACTCATGCGGCGCTTGTGGGTGATCTCGGTGAGTGGATTTGTCTGCTCAAGAAACTGCGAAAAGCGGCCCGTGTAAAAGAGCTGATTGATCGCACCCTGCACCGTGCGTGTGGAGATGATCCGCCGGATCGTGTCCTTTTCGTCAAGTGCATACTTAGAGAGCTTGTCTCGCGCGATACGCGCCATTCGGACAAGACCCGTGCGCAATGCATTCTCCGCCAGCTCGCCAGGAAGCTTCACCCGCTTGTTCGCCAGGTGATCCTTCTCGTCGATCAGCACCGGATTTCCCGGAACCTGGAGGAGATATCTGATCGTCCGCACGATATCCGCCACGTAGAGAGCCTTCTGCTGCAGCTCAATCCCTAGCTTGCGATTCACCTTAAACCGCCCCACGGTGGAGAGATGATACGTCGCTGGATGGAAATACAGGTTCTCCAGATACTCTCCCATCTGAGCAAATGAGGCCCTATCGGACGGCCGCAGGCGATGATACACGGCACGCAGCGCATCCTCCTGAGTTTCTATCTGGTCGTCCTCAAGTGTCTTCTGAATATAGGGGTTGACGAACCTAATCGCGTCCAGTCCGGCGGCAGCCAGTAGCTCGACGTGCTCTTCCTGCATCTGCTCGCCGCCAGCGAGAAGAAGTTCATCTCCCTGTTGTACCGGCACGGCAGCGCGCCTTCCAACGTGTGGCGTAAGCTTCTCAACAGTGACAGGTGAGACCTCGAAGCTGTAGTAGGAGCGAATGCGCTTCTCATCAAATCCAAGCGCTTTTAGGAGGACGGTCGCCAGGACCTTGCCCTTGCGATCGATGTTAGCTTGCAGGTTCCCGCGTTTGGTATCGAGGATGATCTCCAGCCACGCTCCCAGCTCGGGAAGAATGTGTCCCTTGTACTTGTCCTTGTCTTCTTTGGTGAAATAGACCCCGGGAGAGCGAGTAAGCTCGTTCACCAGTGCGTTCTCGGACCCATTGATGATCAGCGTTCCCCTGTTTGTCATCATTGGGAAATCCCCGATGTACAGCTCAGTCTCCTGAATAACGGTCCCTTCCTGCGAGAGTCGCGCGGTCACGCGCAACGGTTTCGAGTACGTGAGGTCCTTATCCTTGCATTCCGGCTCCGTGTTTCTCGGTTCCCCCAGGTAAGGATCGATGAGTTCCAGGAGGAGACCGTCTTTCCCGTGGCCTTGAATGGGAGAGATATCGGCAAAGGCACTCGCAATTCCTTGGTCAACGAACCTGCTAAATGAGTCCTTTATGTCTTGCAGTAAATCGGGTGGGGGGAGGATTTCATCTATTCGTCCGTAGGATCTCCGCTCTCGATACTTCATCATTATCCTCCAAAAAGAACGTTCTGCCCTAAGGCGAGAGCCTTAAGGCAGACCGTAACAGGAAACTATAGTGCAACCTCAAATCTACGACTGAAGTTCGATGTCGGCTCCCGCGTCCTCAAGTTTCTCCTTGAGGCTTGCTGCTTCGTCCGCACCAACATTCTCTTTAATCGTAGCGGGGAGGTTGTCGACGAGCTCTTTGCACTCCTTGAGTCCCTTACCGGTGATTTCCTTAATGACCTTGATGACCTGAATCTTCTTCTGGCCAGGACTCGTGATGACAACCTTGTACGACTCAACGGCGTCCTCTTCACCGGCACCTGGGGCCACGGCCACGGCGGCCGGGGCGGCCATAGCGGCAGAAACGTTGAATCGTTCCTCAATCATCTCTACCAGATCGGCCAGGTCCTTCACAGCCATATTCTCGATCTCTTGAAGGATCTCTTCTTTACCCATTATTACTCCTCCTTACCCTGTTGTTCACGTTGTTTTTTGACCTCGCCCAGCAGTATCGCCAGCTCCCTGATCTTTCCACTCAGCATCACCGCCAAGGCGCGCATCGGGCTCTGCAAGAGCATTGCCAGTTTCGCCAGCAGTTCTTCCCGAGAGAGGAGCGTAGCATATCGCTTGACCTCATCTTCCTGTACAAGCGCACCCTCGAACAGCCCGCCCTTCAGTTGGTACTTCGCGGGGTATTCCTTGCGACATTCTTCAGACAACTTGAATGTCAACACGGGATCATCGTAACCGATCGCAATTCCGATCGGCCCCGCAAACAGGTCTGCAAATCCTTCGGCAAGACCAGCATCGTTGGCTGCGATCCGTGCCAACGTATCCTTCACTATGCGGTACTCCAGTCCCTCTTTGGTGAATCTCTCACGAAGTGCCACCATTTGACTGGCCGTGAGCCCGCGGTAGTCTGCGAGAACCAACGACGCCGCTTTCTGAAACACCTCTTTGAGGCGCGCGACTTCCTCTATCTTTACTTGCGTCGGCATCTCTTGCTCCTAGTTCACTTGTTCCGCTATCTCTGTCACTTCACCGAGATCGAGGATGATTCCCGGCCCCATGGTTGAAGCGATGGTCATCTTCTTGATGAATCGACCCTTGACGCCCTCTTCCGGCTTGTGCTCAACTATGCTGTGAATCATGTTGGTAAGATTCTCCTTCAGCGCACTGGCATCGAAAGAGGACTTCCCAAAGATCGTGTGGATTGTTCCATGACGGTCACTGCGGAATTCCACCAATCCCTTCTTCAGATCACCGATTACACCCGCGATGTTCTTTGTCACAGTGCCGGACTTAGGACTAGGCATCAACCCTCGCGGACCGAGCACTTTCCCCAGTTTTCCCACCACGGACATCATATCGGGAGTGGCGACGACCTTGTCGAAGTCCAGCCAACCGTCTCTGATCTTTGCTGCCAGGTCATCTCCGCCGACGTAATCAGCACCCGCTGCATCCGCTTCGGACGCGTTTGCCCCTTTTGCGAACGCCAGGATACGGATTGTCTTGCCCGTTCCGTGCGGCAAGGCACAGGTACCACGTACCACAACCTGACTTGCCTTGATTCCCAGGTTCAACGCGGCCTCCGCCGTCTCATCGAACGAGGATGTAGCCAATGCCTTCAGCTTCTCGATCGCCTCATCCAAGCTGTACGTTCGTTGCGGCTTAAGGAGTGCCACTGCACTCTGATAGCGCTTACCATGTTTCACGACTCGACCACCTCAACTCCCATGTTTCGCGCCGTACCCTTAATTATTTCCATCGCGGATTCGATCTTATAGGTATTCAAATCGGGAAGTTTCCGTTCAGCGATTCGTCTTACCTGCTCTGTCGTAATCTTGGCGACCTTGTTGCGGTTCGGCTCTGGAGACCCAGATTTTATCCCAGCGGCCATCTTAATCAACTCCGCTGCGGGAGGTTGCTTGAGGATGAAAGAGAAGCTTCGGTCCATGTACACCGAGATGACCACAGGAATGATCACTCCCGGAGTCTCGCCCTTGGTCGCATCGTTGAACTTCTTACAGAAGTCCATGATGTTCAGCTTGTGTTCACCCAATGCCGGGCCAACCGGTGGGGCGGGCGTCGCCTGTCCAGCCGGAATCTGCAAGTTTATCCTAGCAATTGCATTCTTCTTCGCCATCCTACCTCCTACCCTCCAAACTACAGTTTCTCAATTCCATCGAAACCAAGACGGACTGGCGTCTCGCGCCCGAAGATCTTAACCATCACCGTCACCTCTTCGGAGTCCTTATCGATCTCCTTCACCTCACCGGTAAAGTCGGCAAATGGTCCTTCCACAATCTCCACCACTTCGCCAACCGAGAAGTCGACCTCGATCTTCGGTTCCACCACACCGGCTGCGGCAGCACTCGGGATCTCCAACAGACCGACCTTGCGCATAATCAACTTCATCTCCGGGCCCTCGATAGGCACGGGCTTAAAACGCGATCCCACGTAGCGCACTGCACCCCGTAGGCCATCGATCAGCGCCATCATCTCTTCTATTTCCAATCCCATACGGCCAAAGACGTATCCGGGGAAGAGGCGACGCTTCTCGATCCGCTGAATAGTGACCACACGCTTGTCTTTGTACTCCTTTACCTTAAGCAGACCGGAGGCACGACTGACGATGGTATCTTCCGACTCAATGACGTCACCCTCCGTCAGGCTCATCCCCTTGCGCACCTTGCCCAGGTACTTCTCTGGGATCAACTTCGCCTTTGTCTTCCCGCCCACATATTCGAACGTGATCCTGCGCACCTTCTCACGCAAGACAATCTTTCCCTTATTGGCAACCACATACTTCTCATCACCGTCGATCGTGAGAGGAACACCGTTACGTATCTTCTCCTGAAGCCGAATGTCACGCCTGATGCGCTTGTCACCGGGGATGAGGTACTCTTCCTCATTCCGGTTGGTCATCTCAACGATAACCCGTTGCAGCGGCTCAACCTCCACCACACGCCCATCCGCCTCCAAGTGACGGATCGGTTTGCGAGCAATCGTATCCCCACGAGCAATCCGCTCGTTTGGCTTGGCCACCAAATCATATTCGTATGGAATGCGATACTCCGTCCCTGCTCCATGCCGACTACGAGAGGTGATAACCTCTTCCACGGGCACAAGGAAGAATGTTTCCTCTCCCTCCACATGAAAAAGCTCCACATAGCGTTCTAAGCTACGCTTTATGACCCGCTCATTGAGGTCTTCCTTGACCTTCAATTCCGAGCCAGCATAGGTCTGGATCGCATACCACTTCTTCATCTGCATACTAGATCTGGAGGAAGACCCTTAGGAGGCCCTGCACAACGGTGTCTACTCCCCAAATGTAGATCGTCAATATAACGACAACGATCAGGATTAATCCTGTCAGGGAGATGACCTCAGCACGCGAGGGCCAAGTAACGCGAGCGACCTCTCCGCGGACTCCTTTCAAGAAGTTCGTGATCTTCTCAAACATCCAAGTCTCCTTTTCCTCGATAACTCGTGGCAGGCCCGGGAGGAATCGAACCCCCAGCCTTCCGATTTGGAGTCGGACGCTCTGCCAATTGCGCTACGGGCCTATGTGAGGTCCAGCAAACTAGACCTCTTTGTGAATGGTGTGTACATGGCACCATTTACAGTACTTGTTTAGGCTCAACTTCGCGCGGACATTCCGCTTGTTGCGCAGCGTGTGATAATTTTGATGTCCACAGTCACTGCACGCAAGCGTGACATGAATCACCGTTTCGCCTTTCTTAGCCATTGCTTATCCTTCTTACTCGATGATCTTGGTAACGACGCCAGCGCCAACCGTTCGTCCACCTTCACGGATAGCGAAGCGAAGCCCCTCATCCATGGCGACATGATTGATCAGCGCACCGATAATCTTCACGTGGTCACCAGGCATGACCATCTCTACTCCCTCGGGAAGCTCAACGACACCAGTTACATCAGTGGTGCGGAAGAAGAACTGCGGCTTGTAGCCGGTGAAGAACGGGGTATGCCGTCCACCTTCATCCTTATTCAGGATGTACACCTCACCCTCGAACTTGGTGTGTGGGGTGATCGTCTTTGGGGCGGCAATAACCTGCCCACGCTCGATCTCATCCTTTTCAATACCCCGCAGGAGGATTCCCACGTTATCACCAGCGATGGCATAGTCGAGCGTCTTGTTGAACATCTCCAGGCTGGTAGCGACCGACTTCTGGATCTTCTCATGCAGTCCAACGATCTCCACTTCCATTCCCGGAGTGATCTTCCCTCGCGCGACACGACCGGTAGCAACCGTACCGCGTCCTTTGATGGAGAAGATGTCCTCAATCGGCATCTGGAACGGCTTGTCTTCCTCGCGATCCGGAAGAGGAATGTAGGAATCGACCGCATCCATCAGCTCGATGATCGACTTGCACTCTTCCGACTGCCAGTCTTCACTGTTCATCGCTGCCAGTGCGGATCCACGGATGATGGGGATCTCCTCGCCGGGGAACTCGTACTCCGAAAGAAGGTCACGGATTTCCATTTCAACCAAATCGATCAACTCAGGGTCGTCGACCTGATCAACCTTATTCAAGTACACGACCATCGCTGGTACGTTTACTTGCTTGGCCAGAAGGACGTGCTCGCGCGTTTGCGGCATCGGCCCGTCCGAAGCGGCAACAACCAGGATCGCACCGTCCATCTGAGCAGCACCGGTGATCATGTTCTTGATGTAGTCAGCATGTCCGGGACAATCGATATGCGCGTAATGCCGGGTGGGCGTCTCGTACTCCACGTGGCGCACGTTGATCGTAATACCACGCGCCTTTTCCTCTGGAGCATTGTCGATATCCTCGAACGCCATCGCCTTGGCATGACCCTGTGCAGCGAGGACCTTAGTGATCGCTGAAGTCAGCGTCGTCTTACCATGATCGATATGCCCGATCGTACCAATGTTCAAGTGAGGCTTGTTCCTCACAAAATGTTCCTTTGCCATCCCAAAACCTCCTTAAGCTTATTGGCGTGACCTTCTCGAAGCGCGAATCTCTCTTCTCACAAGAGCCCGCGATCGGAGTCGAACCGATGACCTCCCCCTTACCAAGGGGGTGCTCTACCAACTGAGCTACACGGGCGTTCCGATCGCTCCGAAACTTGTCAAAGTGTAACCGCAACCCCCAAGGATTGCCAAGTGGAGGGGAAGGGATTCGAACCCCCGTAGGCATCGCCAACGGATTTACAGTCCGCCCCGTTTGGCCACTTCGGTACCCCTCCAATAAAACACAGAGCCAGCGGCCAGAATTGAACTGGCAACCTATTGATTACAAATCAATTGCTCTGCCAATTGAGCTACGCTGGCGCGCTATGCCGATTAATAACGAATTGTACAAGAGGAGAATTAGGGTGTCAAGCAATAGAGTTGTCTCATACAAGATGAGCATGAAGCGTATCTCTCGTTTCCCATAGCAGGCACGCATGAAGAAGCACCAGCAATGCTCCACCGGAAGGCATGACGCGACGCATTTCACCAAGCGTCTCTGTACCAAAGGCCCTACGAACAAGAGCCCGGCGGTTTTTGCTCTTGATTCAGAGATCCTTTCGTGTTAGGATGGTATGTTCCTTGCGATCACAGATTGAAAGGAGGGAGGATTGTTCCAGGAAAGGGCACTGGGCTTTTCCGCACTATCTAGAGCGTTCCTCTTCTTGGGATTGATTTCCCTCGTTCTGGTTTTTCTGCTTGCCGGCTGCACAAACTTTCTCTGGGGCACGCCACAGGCAGCATTCACGCACACTCCTG
>CAZQUT010000031.1:2487-10264 GCA_964596555.1 uncultured Thermotogae bacterium | reverse complement strand
TCGCCACGTTGAAGCGTGCACTTAAAGCACAGGGGATCACGATTAAGACCAACACTGCTGCCACCTCTTTGGAAGAGACTGCGGATGGAGCTATGGTTTATACAAAGAACAGTGATACGCTTCCTGCCAGTCGTGTTCTGCTTGCCGTGGGACGACGGCCGAACTCGCGCGGCATTGGCCTAGAGAACGTGGGGATCGAACCTGATCGCCGTGGGTTTATCGAAGTCGATGAAAACCTGCAGACGAGGGCAGAGAACGTGTATGCAATCGGCGACATTGTGGCTGGGCCGATGCTCGCCCACAGAGCATCAAACGACGCGCTTGTGCTCGCTGAGTACTTGGCCGGAGGCAAAGATGCAGCATCCGGTGGAAGGGACCGAGTAATCCCGCAGGCAATATTCACCGATCCTGAGATCGCCTCGGTTGGTCTGTCCGAGAAGAAGGCGAAAGAAGAAGGGTACAACGTCATCGTCGGTCGTTTCCCGTATGCTGCACTGGGCAAGGCTCTCGGGATGAACGAGCCGGATGGCTTCTTCCAGGTAGTCGCCGAGGCGGATTCCCATCGCCTCATTGGAACGCAGATCATCGGAGCCGACGCATCATCGCTCATTGCCGAGGCAGCGATGGCGGTGCAGAATAGCCTTCCCTTGGAAGCAATCGCCGACGGCGTGCACGCACACCCCACCCTCCCCGAGGGATTGAAGGAAGCGGCAGAGGCTGCTCTCGGACGGGCGATCCACGCGGTCAATCGGTGACAGCAAACGGGATTATGGATTAACGGGGTAAGGGTCAAGGATGATTACCGCTCGCTTTTCCTGATCAGACGTATCGTTGCTCTAACCTCCTGAGGACGAAGAAAGCTAGAACATCATCTTGATTTCTTCCATGCCCGGAAGGCAAGATCAAGTTTGAGGTAAAGCGCGATGAAGAAGAAACTCGGTATCGTCCTGGATGAGGAAGTCATCACTGAGCTAAAGGTCCTGGCTGCCAAGGAGGGCAAGAAGCTCTCCTGGCTCATTGAGGACGCCCTACGGCAGTACCTCAAGCGAAAGCAAGGTTGGGGTAGTGCGTAGTATCAAAGGCTCAGTGAAGGCTTCGCCTCAAGTTGTCAATGCTATTCTGGAGGAAGACGAGTTCTATGCCGCCTGACAAGGGGCACATCCACTCACAGACTTGCCGGCTGGACAAACGGTCTTTATCGACGCCAACATCTTCATCTATCACTTCACCGGTCTCTCGCAGGAGTGTTCGCGTTTTTTGGAACGCTGCGAACGAGAGGATCTTTGGGAAATCACCGCGGTGCATATCCTTTTGGAAGTCCTGCATCGGCTGATGATGATCGAGGCTGTCACCAAGAATCTGGCTGCGCCAGTGAACACAGCGAAGAAGCTTTGCAGGAGGCCTGATGTGGTGAAGCAACTCGTCGATTATCAGACCCAGACCGAGGCCATCTTAGAAATGGGTATCGAAGTGGTAGGGCTAACCTCAGACTCCCTGAGGATTAGTTATCCTTATCGCCACCGAGACGGGCTCTTGGTCAACGACTCTCTGATAGCGGCCGTGATGGAGGCGGAAGGAATCTTGGATGTCGCCACTGCTGATCCCGGTTTCACACGGGTGGAGGGACTTCGGGTCTATAACCCCCTGGACCTTGCTGAGAGGTGACCGTAGACAACCACAGTGATCACCGAAGGTCAGAATAGAGCTTTGCCTCTCAGTATTTGGTGTCAGTAAAGCAAGCGCTACTCTCTGCTCTTGGACAGGATTCTGGTCAGAGAGTCTGTGACCATTTTTCGGTTTCTGATGAGGGTTTGTTCTAGTTCCATCAAGGCTGTCAATGTATGCGGTGAAAGTAGCCACTCGCCTTCTTCGAAAAGTACATGAACCAAAGGGCTGCGAGATGTAAGCTTAGCTGTCTCAGCAGAGAAGGGTTTCCCATTTCCGAGATCCCTCATCAGTAGTTGAGGAAACTTCCTGGAAGACCGTATTTGTGCAGCGTTCTTGCATTCGGCATTGTGTTTTATCGCAAATTTTATAAGATTAAATAGACCTATATTATTGAGCGCTATCCTAATTCTATCGCTAACAGATATACTTCTATATATCTCCTTCAGATACTTTGTAAAATGCGTGATTCCTACAGCACGTTTAACACCTGTGATCTCTCGTATTCTTGCGAGACCAGGGAGTATATAGTAATCCTCAATAATTTCAGGTCGCATCTCGTATAATAGCTCGAAAACTCCATCCATCTGCACTTTAGGTTTGTATTTCTCAATTAAGCTTTTCTGAATCTCAGTGCTAATGCCTGTGATGAATAAAGCAACAAAGTATTCCTGAAATGAGCGATGTACATATGTGATCTCTAGACCGTCTTCAATCAAGAGGCACACCGCTTGCAGACAATCGGAAAGGAATTCTTCTTCATTAAACTGGAGCTGTGCTATCTCACTAGAACGGCGAAGAAGATCGAGGACATGCAACCTGGGGAATCTATATTGATGCTCATCATAACTGAGCAATGAGAACGTCGAGAAGATTCGCGCGAAATCCTGCATATCCAGTCCAGACTGTCTTTCCCTCTTGAACCCACGCTTCAAGGCGTCGTGCCTCTGAAAGAGGGTCTCGTATGCCTGTCCATAAAATGCACCTATCTTGCTGGGAATGTTCGCGCTCTCTCCATAAGTCAGAAGCATCATGGAGAGAAGCAATGGGTTCGCAAGGAAGTCTGTGTGCTTCTCAAAAAGCTCCTTTCGTAAATCCTCCACGAACTTCCTCCGTAAGTTCTCATCAAAGGGAAGCTTCTCTACAAGTTCACAGGCCTCATTGAGCGTGAGTGGCAGCAATTCTGTGACAATGAACTCGGGCCATCCACCAAACTCATTATCTGGTCTCGACGAGATGACTATCCCATTTTTAGGGAACTGTTTGGAAAAGGCAGCAATCTGCGAAGTTAGTGACCTCCGCAAAGCGACGGGAACTTCATCGAATCCATCCAGCAAGAAAACGAATCCGCCGTCTCGAAATGCTCTGTTAATGTACTTTTCACCTAGATCAAGACCGTGCTCATTCATGGAATTATGAATCGCACTAAGTAGAGCTTGCTTACCTTTGCCAACGTCTCGCAGCTGAAGGAATACGGGAATGGGTCCCTCATTGAGCACCGAGTCAATTAGCAGATGGCGCATAAACACAGTTTTTCCGCTACCGGCAGAAGCTGCTATCACTACTCTGGTTGATACGTCCAGCAAATCCGTAACGCCAGGGTGTTCTAACTTGCCCTTTTCCACCCCAACCGACAACGGAATGTAGAAGCTATAGAGTGGAACAGGCTTGTCTCGGAAGAAGAACGACTTCATGTACATGTGTCGTTGGAGTACGGCACTGACATAATCTTCGTAGGTGGTCTTGAGTCGGGATCTAACGCGATTCTTCGTGTCCTTGAGAATATCTCGTCCTGTCTGGAATAGCCCATCAAGTTTTGTGGAAATAAACTCTGCGGCTAGTTTGTTGATGTCAAGACTGTCATTCATGCAGCAAAGCACCTCCTTGGGAGCAACTGGCACTCTTCGCTAGTATTATAACCTTTTACGTCCTGAGAGGAAATGGCGTGAAACCAATCACGTAGTTGGGTGCAAGGCGAGCGTGGCCTTATTGTGCCAGATCACTACAACTCTCCCTTGTGCAGGACCGAGCACATCTGCTCAGTGAGATATGGCCTACAGTGGTAATCGCTTCTAGATGTCTCCGTGTCCCCGCGTCTCCCCCTCTCCTCTATCGATGGAAGCCGCTGTTCTGGAACGGGTCAGTCAACTCCAACTTCTGAGGGCGAGGCCGTCTCGACTGCTTCCTTTGCCGTGTGATTCTCCTCGATGTGGAGGATCGTCGGGATGAAGAACCCCACGATGCCAACGGCTATGCAGAGGATGCCTGCGACCACGAACCATACCTGTATTCCAAACCGATCGCTCACCGGGCCGGCGATTGCGAGCCCAAGTGGCGAAGAGAGCGAGATGAGGCTGCCGAGGAGAGCGAACACCCGGCCCTGCATTTCCGGCGCCACGGTGGTCTGAAAGATGGCCATGATCGGCCCATCGGCCATCGGAATCATCAGCCCAATCACGAATACACTACCAATGGCGGCGAAAAACATGTTTGCTGGAATAAATCCGGTTATCACAACCCCGACACCAATCCCGATGATTCCCATCAGCAGAGTGTAGACTTTCCGCTTGAATCCACCCCACACACTCAACGCCAATCCGCCGAGAAGGAGCCCTATTCCAACTACCGAGTCCAGCAGTGCTAGCTGAGGAGCACCACCACCAAAGTGCTTGCGCACCAGTAGAGGAACGAGCGAGAAGGCCGGGGTCAACGCCACCTTGAAGATCAGCGCTCCACCAATCAAGGCCATCGCTCCCGACCATCCCCACAGGTAGCGGAAGCCCTCACGCATATCGACCCAAATCGATGCCTTTTTCGATCCATTCGCTTGCGATCGCACTGGCTGTGGAATTGCGATGAAGAGAAGCGGTCCCACGGCGAAGAGTGCCGTTCCCACATCGACTAGCATCACACCGTGCAGCGGGATAAGAGCGAGGAGGAGCGCCCCGAGCGGTGGTCCCACGATCGTCAACAGGCCATTCATCGTCTGGTTTATCCCTGCTATCCGAGTCAGGTGTCTATCGGGGACCATCAGTGTTGTTGAGGCGGCCATTGCCGGCCAATGGAAGACGCCCCCCAGAGAGCGGGCCAGCATGACGATATACACGTGCCAGACCTGCATCGATCCGCTCCAGAAGAGGTAGGCGAGCCATAGCGAGACCAGGGCGATGAAGCTGTCGGCGATTATCATTACCAGGCGCCTGTTCCACCGATCGACGTAGGCCCCAGCCAGCGGCCCGAGCAGGATCTGTGGGATCAACGCCACCGTTGTTGCTGTTGCGAGGACGGTCGCCGATCCGGTTGTTATCGTCAGCCACCAAACGAGCGCGAACTGCGCCGCGCTGCTGCCGACGAGCGAGAGTTGCTGGCCGGTCCAAATAGTGAAGAATGGGGCTTTCCAGTGTGTCTTGACATCTGCCATCAATCTGCCTCCGCAACTACTAGTCCCACGTGGTTAGTCGTCGTTCTCCCGTCATTGGTTCATTGTGGTTTTCAGTTTCGCTTGCCCGCATTGGCGGCTGCCCGTGGCGTACAATCGCTACTAGGTGAAGCGCGCTGTCATTCGCCAGGCGCACTCGGAGGGCTGGCGTCTTCCATGAGCGCTGCGTGCTCATCCTCGATGTGAACAATTGCAGGCACTGCGAACGCGATCAGCCCGATGGCGATCATTATCGCTCCGCCAACAACGTACCAGAACTGGATTCCAAGCCAGTCAGCTATTGGCCCGGCCATAGCTAGGCTGAGCGGCGACATTGCCGTCACCAGGCTTCCGAGCAGCGTGAACACCCTCCCTTGCATCTCCGGGGATACGGTCGACTGTATCAGTGCTTGCAGCGGTCCGTTGGCAAGGGGATTCATGATGCCCACGAGGAACAGCGGGCCGAGGGCTATGAGAAGGGCACTCGACGGAAGGAGCCCGATGATGACTATCCCTATGCCCATCCCTACGACCCCGAGCAGGGATGTAAGAATACGCCGGCGAAATCCACCCCATACGCTGAGTGCAAGACCACCAAGGACGACGCCGATACCGAACGCTGCCTCTAACCAACCAAGCTGCAGTGCTCCAGCGGAGAAGTGCTTGTTCACCAGTAGCGGAAGGAGTGAGAACGCCGGTTGCACTGCGAAATTGATGAGCATCGCCATCCCTATCACAAACAGGAGCCCCTTCCACCGCCATACGTAGTGGAACCCAGCACTGATCTGTTTGAAGTACGGCATTTCTTTCTGTTCTTCAGCGAGTGTTGGCTGTGGAATGGGAATGAAGAAGAGCGGGACAATAGCAATTGTCGCGGTAAACACGTCGATCCCAAGGATCCCATACATGGGAAGGAGGGAAAGGAGGATCGCTCCCAGCGGGGGGGCGATGATGTTCGTTGCTCCCTGCATCGTTTGATTGAGTCCGGCTACGCGGGTGAGGTGCTCGCCTGGGACCATGAGCGTGGTCGATGCGGTCATCGCTGGCCAGTGGAATCCGCCTCCAATGGCCCGGATTATCATGATGAGGTATATGTGCCACACTTGCGCAATCCCAGCGAAAAACAGGTATGCAAGAGCGGCCGAGGCGAGGGCGATTCCACCATCGGCAATGATCATCACGGTACGGCGACTGAAGCGATCGATTAGCGGCCCGGCAAAGGGGCCGATCACCACTTGAGGGATGATCGCCACCAGCGTGGCGGTCGCAAGTACGGTTGCGGATCCGGTCGTCCTGGTCAACCACCACACGAGGGCAAACTGTACAAGCTGACTACCGATAAGGGAAAACTGTTGCCCCGTCCAAATGGTGAAGAACGGGGTCTTCCAATGACGCTTCTCTTCCGGCATATAGATCCTTTCAGTTGTGGTGCGGCCAATGAGCGCAGCGGCTCAATCCTTGATTCGTATTCTGATGCGTAGCTTCTCTAACTCCTGAGTTCTCGCTTCAGCCATTGCAGCCCGCGGATCATGCAGACGGCCGTGAGGCCGAGTGCCAGCCACAGGAAGATCGGGGAGAAGAATATCGCGCCAATAATAAGCATTACAATGAAGACTCCAGTGATCGCGCTTCCCACAAGACTGAACAGCAGCCCGAAGGCCGAGCCCACAATCCCAAGAATCACGCCGACCACCCCCAGAATGAACCCTATTATCATCTCGTCACCTCGTCCCTTCAAACGCGGGATTTGTTTTTCACAGTTGCTCCGTCCGCCACCCTCAACGACTCGGAGTATTCGACGGTTTCAATATTGCATCCAGGACCGATTTCCACAGTCTTACCCCGCACCATCTCGGCAGTCGTATCCTCAAGCATGATTTCGTCGCCCTCGATCTGTGTGGTGTGCAACTCCGCCAGCCCTCCGCCGGTGAATAGCTTGATCAGTCCATCGAGAAGAATCCCCTTTTCTTTCCACCCGCCGCGGGTGACTTCGATGCGTTCCCCTCCGATCTCGCGCACCTCACAGCGCCCTCCGAGTTTGATCTCCACTCGATCGGCAGTGAGAAGGCCGCCGATTCGGAATCCGCCGCTTGCCTTGAAGATCTCCGCTTCTACATCACATTCGGTTCTCAGGTTCCCGCTTACCTTGATGTACTCCGAGCTGATCCCCTTGCCGGTCTTAAACGTGCCGGAGCACTTGAGTTCCTTGACCCTCACCTGTCCGTCAACGCGTGCGCTTCCACTGATCTTCATCTCGTCTGCGATGACATCCTCGGAGAAAACCGCACTCCCCGAAGCCGTAATTGTAGTTGCCTCGACCTTGCCCTGAATCTTGCCCGCTCCCGATATCTTGATCTCCTCTGCACTCAGATCGCCTGTGACCTTCCCAGCCCCGGAGATGGAAACACGATCGTAGGTTCCGCCTCCGATCGTTCCTGCCCCAGAGATGCTTGCCGAATTCCGCTTCTCGCTCATTCCTCCTCCTTAGCTTCTTCTCGCTCCTCTGCCAGCCTTTCGCGTTCTTCTGCGACTCGCTCCTGCTCCTCTTCCACGCGTTCCCGTTCTCTCTCGAGCCGCTCTTCTTCCTTTTCAGCAAGACGTTCACGCTCTTCTGCTAATCGTTCCTGCTCCTCTTCTATGCGTTCCCGTTCTCTCTCGAGCCGCTCTTCTTCCTTTTCAGCAAGACGTTCACGC